>JBBROE010000001.1:0-105203 GCA_038229695.1 Chitinophagales bacterium
AAAGAAGCGGAAGACGTTGAAAAGACGAATGCTTTTACCGCCAAAGGCAGTGTCGTCATCAGCAAATCCAACTGGCCGGCCCAGCTGCGAAGCTATATTCTGCCATTGGCCAAAAAATACACGGTCGAGTTTGATCCCCAGTTGGTATCCTGCTATAAAGACGGTGAGCCGGAGCGAAAGCTGCTGCTGCAGGAAAAAGCCGATTACCTGGTTTTCCAGCCCGTCTTCACCTACAAAGGATTCGAGGTAAGGACAGGCGATAAAGATGAAATCATTGTACCTGACGGCGACAAGGTGATGATCGTTCACCGTAACAAAGCCGCCGAACAGGAATTTATTGCAGGTCTTGAAGCACTGCATTCCAACTTTATTAAACCGGAAGGATCCTATAACCTGGTGCTAAAAGGTGCCGATGTGCTGCGCAATAACTGGTTCTTTTTGTTTGTCGATGCCATGAACGAACAGAAGGTGCCGGTGTACGGGTTTGAAGCGCTGAAAAATTTCCGGTTCAATACCGCCAAACCACAAACGAAAATATACATCAGCAGCCATACCGACTGGTTCGATGCAAAAGTGGATATCCTTTTCGGTGATCAGAAGGTGACGATCGCGGAAGTAAAAAAGGCCCTCGTCAATAAACAGCAGTTTGTACAGCTGAACGACGGCACCCTTGGCATCCTTCCCGAAGAATGGATCAAAAAGTATTCCTTGTTGTTCAGGGTGGGTGAGGGAAAACAGGAATCGCTGAAACTCTCCCAGTATCATATGAGCGTTATCGACGAGCTCTATGAAAACCGGAACGAGGAAGAACTCTTCATACAGCTGGAAGAAAAATATGATAAGCTACGCGGATTTAAAAGTATAACGGAGATTCCGCCCCCGAATGCGCTGCAGGCCGTACTGCGGCCTTACCAGTTGTTCGGTTTCCAGTGGCTCAATTACCTCACGGAAGTACGCTGGGGTGGTATTCTTGCCGACGATATGGGTCTGGGTAAAACGGTACAGGCGCTCACGTTTATGCAGCATTACAAAGACGTGAACGGCAAACTGAACGCCCTGGTGGTCTGCCCGACCACGCTTATGTTTAACTGGGAAAATGAAATCAGGAAATTCACCCCTGAACTCACCTATCATATCCATCATGGCGGCGACCGCCCCCGGGATAAAAATCACCTGCGGCAGTTCAATGTGATCATTACCACCTACGGCACGCTGCGCAGCGACATCAAGCTGTTCGTGGAAAATGAATTCGACTATGTTACGCTGGATGAAAGCCAGGCGATCAAGAATCCTTCCAGCAAGGTGACAAGGGCCGCCGGCCTGCTGAAAGCCAAAAACCGGCTTTGCATGAGCGGTACGCCGCTTCAGAATAATACGTTCGATATTTTTGCGCAGATGAATTTCCTCAATCCCGGAATGCTGGGAAGCATGGAATTCTTCCGCAATGAATTTGCCATTCCCATTGATAAATTCGGCGAAAAAGATCAGAAGGACCACCTGAGGAAGCTCTTGTTTCCCTTTATTCTGCGGCGGACGAAGGAACAGGTAGCGAAGGACCTGCCCGATAAAACCGAAACCGTGCTCTTCTGTGAAATGGAAGATGAGCAGCGTAATATTTACGATGCCTACCGGAATGATTACCGCGATAAAATCATGGGTACCATCCAGGAGCAGGGCATACAGAAATCGCAGCTCACCATCCTGCAGGGATTGATGAAGCTCCGGCAGATTTGTGACTCTCCCGCCATCCTCAACGAAACGGAAAAAATGGAGAACCATTCCATTAAGCTGGAGGAGCTGGCCCGGGAAATCACCGAAAATATCAGCAACCACAAAGCCCTGGTCTTTTCACAGTTCCTCGGTATGCTGGCGCTGATCAAAGCCAAACTCACCGAACTTGATGTGAAATTTGAATATTTCGATGGCAGCACTTCAGCCCAGGACCGCGAAAAAGCCATCCGTAACTTCCAGGATAACGACGAATGCAGGGTATTCCTGATTTCCCTTAAGGCGGGTGGTGTAGGGCTGAACCTTACGGCGGCCGACTATGTGTATATCGTAGATCCCTGGTGGAATCCTGCCGTGGAACAGCAGGCCATCGACCGTACCCATCGCATCGGGCAGACGAAAAATATTTTTGCTTACCGCATGATTTGTAAGGATACTATCGAAGACAAAATCCTGCAGCTGCAGGATAAGAAACGGTTGCTGGCCAGGGACCTCATTACGGATGACGAAGGGTTCGTAAAAAGCCTCACCAGGGCCGACGTGGAATACCTTTTCAGCTAGCTCCTTGTTAAGGAATTGTTTTTTGGGTTTCTTTTCCACGCGCATCGCAGGTTTGGGAGTGGACCGGCTTCTAATTCCGAAAGCCAAATCCCCTGCTCATCCGCCTGATTTTTTTTCGCAGCTGTTTCCTCTTTGCTCTTTCATGGACGGCCACACTCACGGTATGTTCTCAGTCGGCCGGCCCCGGCACGGTCAGCGGTATCCTTTCCGATACCAGTGGCAAACAATCGATGGCGGGTGCCACGCTCGCTTTGTTCGATATGCATGATTCCTCAGCCGCCCCACGCTATGAAACGGCCAGGGCAAAAGGAGCATTCAGCATCGGCAATATCCCGGAAGGCCGCTACCGCCTCTCGGTAACCTTCCAGGGTTACGATAACCAGCACCGTATTTTTGCCATCACAAAGGCGCAGCCCGTCGTTAACCTGGGCACCCTGGTAATGGCGGCCAGGTCTACGGTCCTCAGCGAAGTAATCATCGAACGATCGCCCATTGCACTTAAAAAAGACACCGTTGAGTTCGATGCAGGCAGCTATGCCACGAAGCCCAACGCGGTGGCGGAGGACCTTCTTAAAAAGCTACCCGGGGTGCAGGTGGACAAGAGCGGTACTATCACTGCGCAGGGGGAAAAGGTGCAGCGGATAATGGTCGATGGAAAGCGATTCTTTTCCGACGACCCCAAGCTGGCCAGCAAAAACCTTCCTCCGGACGTCATTGATAAAATCCAGGTTTTTGATGATCTGAGTGATCAGAGTAAGTTCACCGGGTTCGATGATGGCAACCGCGTTAAGACAATCAATATCGTAACGAAAAAGAACACCCGCAAAGGATATTTCGGCAAGGTGGTGGCCGGTGCAGGAACCAATGAGGCTTATGACAACAGTGTAAACATCCACCGCTTTAACGGCAACCAGCAGCTGTCCCTGCTCGGCCAGGGAAACGATGTCAACAAACAGAATTTCACGATCAACGACATCCTCGGCACATCCGGCAACGGCGGACGTGGCGGCGGAGGTGGAGGCGGCCGGGGAGCGGGCAGCAGCGGAACCGGTTCGGGGATCACGACCACCTGGGCAGGAGGATTGAATTACCGCGACAACTGGAGCCCCGACACCCAGGCGTACGGCAGTTATTTTTTCAACAGCCAGCATGTGAGTACCAGCACCCAGAGCACAGCGCAGAACATCCTCACCCCGGATTCATCAACCTATACTACGCAGCAAAACAGTACGATACGCCGTAACCAGAACCACCGGGTTAATTTTAACCTGGAACAGCAGCTTGATTCCAACAACTCCCTCATCTTCCGGCCCAGCCTTGAATTTCAGCATACCGGCAGCAATACCAACCAGCAAACGCAATACAGCGGCGGGCAAAAAGGCGATTTCCCCATTTATTCCACCAACTCGCAGAGTGCTCAGCTGAGCGATGGACACAACGGCCAGTATGATCTCGTGTTCCGCCATAAGTTTCAGAAGAAATACCGGACGTTTTCCGTCGATATGAACGTGCAGGACAACCTCAATAACGGTACCGGCACCAACTATTCCATCAATGCCCATTATTCGCCGGGTAACTATGCCGACACGCTCAACCAGCAAATCGTTACGCGGTCCACGGGCGTAACTGTCAGTCCAACTATTTCCTACACGGAACCGATTGGTAAAAACCAGATCATCGAAGTCAATTACAACTATTCTTATAATAAAAACATTGCCGACCGGTTTACCTATGCCTTCGACGGTATCAGCAAAGGCTATATCCGCTTCGACAGCCTGTACAGCAATGCCTACGAGAACACCTACACGTCAGAAAGACTTAGCGTTAACTACCGTATCCAGCACTTAAAATACAATTTCAGTATAGGGTCGGGTGTGCAGGAAAGGAGCGTGAACAGCATCAACAGCACAAAAAACGTTACCATCAACCAGCAATACCTGAACCTTACGCCCACCGTCAATTTCCAATACCACATCAGTAAAACCCAGAACCTGCGGTTCAACTATTCCGGCCGTACCGGCCAGCCAACAGTAAGCCAGCTGCAGCCTATCATCACCACATCAGACTCCATCAATTTTTACCGTGGCAATCCCTCCCTCAAGCCCCAGTTCACGCACAGCCTGCGCTTGCTGTATGCCAATTTCAACCCCGCCACCCAGCACGTCATGTTTGCAACCATTACTACCTCGCTTATCACAAATGATATCCAGAGTTCGATTGTGTACCTGCCGGCGCCAGCCTCCAAAGGTTCCCAGCTAACCACGCCGGTTAACCTCAACGGCACCTTCAACTTGAATGGTTATTTTAATTATGGGTTCCCTCTGAAAAGGCCGAAGTCCAATATCAATTTAATCACCAACGCTTCCTACAACCAGACCCAGACACTCGTGAACAGCATCTCCTCGTTTTCCCGCAACACCACACTTGGAGAAACACTCTCCTGGACCACCAACCTGAAGAAGAATTTTGACATGAACCTCAGCTCTGCCACCACCTATTATATTGCCAGGAATTCCCTTCAACCCACCCAGAACCTGAACTATTATACAGAAGTGATTTCTGCAGAAGTCACCGGATATACCAACAGCGGCTGGCTAATCGCCACCGAATTCGACTATACCTACAGCGGCAACCGCCCGGCGGGTTACAATGCCAGCGTACCGTTGCTGAATCCCTCAGTGGCCAAACAGATTTTTAAGAATAAGCAGGGTGAAATCCGCCTGTCGGTGTTCGACCTGCTGAACCAGAATGTAAGTGTTACCCGGACTATTTCAACCAATTCCATCCAGGATACAAAAACAAATGTCCTTACCCGTTATGCCATGCTCACCTTTACCTACAACCTGCGGAAATTTGCCGGCCAGGCGCAGCAGATGCCGGGTATGTTCCGGGGTATGAGGGGCATGCGTCCACCCGGGGGATTAAATGGAGGCGACGGCGGGGGGTTTCGCCGGGGGAGAAACGATTAATTAAATTGGCCCGGCCCCGCATGGCTTCCTATTTTTGCCCCATGACGGCTGTAAAAAATATTGTATTCGATCTTGGCGGTGTGGTCATGAATATCGATTTTGCTAAAACCGAGGCGGCATTTGTGGCGCTGGGATTTACCGGTTTTCAGCATTATTACACGCAGTTTCATGCCAGTCCGCTCTTCGAGGATTTTGAAACGGGAAAAATTTCAGTGGATGATTTTACAAAAGGTATCCGGGATCATGCTGGCATTAACCTCGGTGATGCGGATATTGTGAGGGCCTGGAATGCCCTCCTGCTGGATTTTTCACCCGCCGTCATCAGGCTGCTGCAGAAGCTGAAGACCAGGTACCGGATTTTTTTGCTTAGCAATACCAACAGGCTGCATTACCAGGCCTTCCAGGAAATTCTTCACGCGGCTACCGGTATGTTCCTCGAAGACATTTTTGAGCGAACCTATTACTCGCATGACATCAGCCTGAGAAAACCGGGCGAAGCCATTTACCGGAAGGTGGTTGAAGACAATGGTCTTATACCCGCAGAGACCCTGTTTATCGATGATACGGCTGTCAACCTGGCCGGAGCCGAATTAGCGGGATTGCAGACCTTTCACCTCGGCAAGCCAATGGTACTGACCGATATGCCAATTTTCAGGGCCGAAACCACGGAGGAAAGTTGCTGAAAACTTTGTTGGAGGACGGGATTATTTCACTTCTTCAAAGTCAATATATTCCCCCACGCGGGAAGAGGACGGGGTGGAGTTTTTTTTCTCTGGCTGGCCTTGCGGGTCAGGGCGTTGCTGATTTCCGGGCTGCTGCATCTGGCTGAAGGTCTGCCGGATGTTCCGGGTGGTTTTCACTACCGGAATGATCAGTTCAAACACTACTTTGTAGATGAAGTAAATACCCAGTGCTAAGAGTATAAAATCTATTATCATAACAGGGTTAAAAGTACAGTTTTGTAACATTTATGAGCTGTTAATGTTTGCGGCGGCAAGCGGAAAGCAGCATTTTCTTATTATTCCGGCAATTTGGAACGAATAGACATTTTATATTACCTTTGTAATGGAAAAAGATTCAGCGAAGGGAACGGAGACGTTCCCTTCTCCTTTGTAAACATGGCAAGCGAAACTCAGATAAAGGAAATTTCAGGGATGGTGGAGGAGCTGCTGGCAGACGACCCGGCCATTTTCCTCGTGGAGGTTTGGATCAAGCCTACCAATAATATACGGGTGATGCTGGATGCTGATGCCGGCCTTCCCATTGAAAGGTGTGTTTCGATCAACCGCCGCTTGTACAAGAGAATGGAAGAAGCCGGGCTTTACCCTGACGGGAATTTTTCCCTGGAGGTTTCCTCCCCGGGCCTTGACGAGCCGTTGAAGCTTTACCGGCAGTACGTTAAAAATACCGGTCGTGACATCGAGGTGCTCCTGATCAGCGGGGATTTACTGGAGGGGGCGCTCACCGCTGTGGCGGAGGATGCCATTGAAGTAGCTGAAACCAGGGGCAAGAATAAAAAAAAGGAAGTAATAGCGCATCATATTCCGTTTTCCGATATTAAATCAACAAAAATTAAAATTAAATTTTAACCGCAGGGGCCGGCAGCACAACCCACCACAACAGGTTTGGGTGCGCCCACCGGAGATTTTTAAAATCACCATATGGCAAGCATTAACTTAATCGAGGCTTTTCAGGAGTTTAAAGATGCGGAAAATATTGACCGCCCTACCATGATGAAAGTGGTGGAAGATGTATTTAAAACACTCCTCCGTAAAAAATACGGCAGTGATGACAATTTTGATGTGATTGTCAACGCTGAAAAGGGTGACCTGGAAATCATGCGCAGGCGCATGATTGTAAATGATGGTGAGGTGTTGGATCCGCTGGCGGAAATTGCTTACCGCGACGCCGCGAAAATTGAACCCGATTTTGAAGTGGGGGAAGAACTGTATGAAGGCATCGACATCATGGACTTCGGGCGCAGGGCGATACTGGCCGCTAAACAGACGCTGGCGAGCCGTATCGGGGATTTGAAGAAAAATGTATTGGTTAAAAAATACCACGACCGTATCGGAGATATCATCAACGCCGAAGTATACCAGGTGTGGAAAAAGGAAATTCTGTTGCTGGATGAGGACGGAAACGAGCTGATCCTGCCCAAAAGTGAACAGATTCCGCAGGATTATTTCAAGAAAGGGGAAAGTATCCGCGCTGTTGTGAGGCGGGTGGATTTAAAAAATAACAGTCCCGTAATTATATTATCCCGGACAAGCCCGGAATTTTTAGCTAAGTTGCTTGAAATTGAAGTACCTGAGATCTTTGATGGCCTGATAGTCATCAAAAAAATTGTCCGTGACCCGGGAGAAAGGGCTAAAGTAGCCGTTGAATCCTTTGACGACAGGATCGACCCGGTAGGTGCCTGTGTCGGTATGAAAGGCAGCCGAATCCATGGCATAGTGAGAGAGTTGAAAAATGAAAATATAGATGTCATCAACTGGACTGCCAACACACAGCTGTTGATCCAGCGATCCCTTACCCCGGCGAAGATCACTTCCATGAACCTGAACAACGACAGTATGCAGGCTGATGTGTACCTGAAACCTGACCAGGTTTCTCTCGCCATTGGCAGAAAGGGAGTGAATATCAAACTGGCCCAGGAGCTAACCGGCTACAGTATCGACGTTTTCCGGGATAATGAAGGTGAAGTGGAAGAATTTGATATTGACCTGGAAGAATTCAGTGATGAAATCGAAACGTGGATTATTGACGAACTGAAACGCATTGGCTGCGACACTGCCAGGAGCGTTTTGGAACTTACCGCAGAAGAACTGGAAAGAAGGACCGACCTGGAAAGAGTCACCATTGACGACGTGCGGAGCGTACTGGAAAATGAATTTAAGAAAGAGTGATTTCCGCCGCTGGCCGGTTAGCGGCTGCGGGCGGGCTGAAACAACGTACTATTTATTTTAAAATACTGAATGTCAGAAATTACAACACCACGATTAATGGCCGCTGCCAAGGAATTCAACATTGGTAAAGATACCCTTGTGGAATTCCTTTCCGGCAAAGGTTTCAACAGGGATGAGCTGAAACCGACTTCCAAACTCAGCGAAGAAATGTACCGTTCTCTTCAGCTGGAGTTCCAGGGGGATAAGGTGGCTAAAATTAAAAGTGATCAGATTGATCTGCCAAAGGGCAGCGGAACAGACACGCGCAAAAAGAAAGACGAAGAGGAACTCCTGTTCAAACGGGAGCCTTCCGTAAAGAAAGTTGCCGAGGAAATACGCCAGCCGGAAGTGATTGTCACTGCTCCTGTGCCTGCCCCTGAGCGGGTTCAGCCCGTAGCTGAAGAGAAGCCGGAAATTACCAAAGTTGACGCTCCGGAACTGGAAGCTCCTGTGATTCTGGATAAGATCGATCTTTCCGCGATAGATTCTTCTACCCGGCCCCGGAAAACCACCCGTAAGAAGGAGGAAGTGGCCGAGGTAACCGAAACGCCGGTAGCAGCAGAACAGCCGGTGGAAACCGACACAACTGTAACCGCTCCCGCCGTGCCGGTGGAACTGCCCGAACTGGTAGTTGCTGAACAGGCGCGTGACCGTGCTATCCCGGCTGAAGAAGAAACGGCGCCCTTGATTGAAAACATACGGGCTGACAAGCTCGAAGGGCCTAAGATTTTCGGGAAGATTGAATTGCCGGTCGACAATGATACCCGGCCGAGAGCAAACGATGAAAAACGTAAACGCAAGCGTATCCCGATAGATAAAAAGGGTGAAACCATCGTGGCCAGGCACCAGCCCGGCCAGGCACAGTCTGTAGGTAGCCAGCCAGCACGGCGCACCGGGCAGCTGGGCATCATCAAGCGCGACCCTAACGCCCCAGCGGGCAGCGGGCGTACCGGCGGTGCAGGTTTCCGCAGAGGGGGTCCTCCACAACGCGGAGGTGTTGCGGCGAGAAGGGAGAATAAAGAAATTGATAAGAAAGAGATCCAGGATAAAATCCGTGAAACGCAGGCGAAACTCGCCGGTGCCGGCGGCCGCGGAAAAAGTCTGAAAGCCAAATACCGCCGCGAAAAAAGACAGGAGTCGTCGGATCAGAATCCGGACGATATGCAGGACAACAAGCTGCAGCTGACCGAATTCATCAGTGTAAGCGAACTGGCCAACCTGATGGATGTAAGCTATGCGGAAGTTATCGGGAAATGTATGGGTCTGGGGCTGATGGTATCTATCAACCAGCGCCTGGAGGCCGACGTGATCGAACTGGTTGCTGGGGAATTCGGCTTCGATGTCGAGTTCATCGATATGGACAAGCAGGCGGAAATGGAGGAAGAGGAAGAGCAGGATGATCCGGATGAATTGAAAACCAGGGCACCGATTGTAACCATCATGGGTCACGTCGACCACGGTAAAACATCGCTGCTCGATTATATCCGCAGCGCAAACGTAGTGGCCGGGGAGGCCGGCGGTATCACGCAGCATATAGGCGCTTATGAAGTGACACTGGAGAACGACCGCAAAATAGCGTTTCTAGATACCCCGGGTCACGAAGCGTTTACTGCGATGAGGGCCCGCGGAGCCAAAGTGACCGATATCGCCATCATCGTAGTGGCCGCAGACGACGCCGTGATGCCGCAGACACGGGAAGCCATCAGTCACGCACAGGCGGCTAATGTGCCTATGATTTTTGCGGTCAATAAAATTGATAAAGACGGGGCTAACCCGAAAAAAATATATGAGCAGCTCGCGGGTATGAACATCCTGGTGGAGGAATGGGGCGGAAAATTCCAGAGCCAGGAACTCAGCGCCAAACAGGGCCTGAACGTTGATCTGCTGCTGGAGAAAGTACTGCTTGAAGCGGACCTGCTGGAACTGAAAGCCAACCCCGATAAGGAAGCTTCCGGAACCATCATTGAAGCCTCGCTGGATAAAGGCCGTGGCTTTGTGGCGACCCTCCTCGTTCAGAACGGTACCCTTCGCCAGGGCGACCTCATGGTAAGCGGTCAGTATTTTGGCCGTATCAAAGCCATGACCAACGAGCGTAACCTGCGTGTGGACATCGCACCGCCCTCAACACCGGTACAAATTCTGGGACTGAATGGTGCACCGCAGGCGGGCGAAAAATTCAGGGTTTACCACGACGAGGCCGAAGCCAAAGAAATAGCCAATAAACGGGCGCAGATACTGCGTGAGCAGGGTATCCGTACCAAGAAACATATTACGCTCGATGAGATCGGACGAAGACTTGCACTTGGTAATTTCAAACAGCTTAACCTGATTATTAAGGGTGATGTGGACGGTTCTGTGGAAGCCCTTAGTGACTCACTCCAGAAACTGTCAACTGATGAAGTGGCCATCAATGTGGTACTCAAAGGGGTTGGAGCGATTACTGAAAATGACGTGCTCCTCGCCGCGGCCTCTGATGCGGTTATTGTAGGCTTTAACTGCCGTCCTTCACTGCAGGCCGCCCGGCTGGCCGATAACGAGGGGGTGGAAATCAAGACCTATTCCATTATCTATAACGCTATCGAAGAAATCAAGAGTGCAATGGAAGGGATGCTGGAACCCAAGATCCAGGAGAAAATACTGGCAAATGTGGAGATCAGGGAGGTATATAAATTCGACAAAGCAACCGTCGCGGGCTGCTTTGTGCTCGATGGAAAAATTGCCAGGAATGCAAGGGTCCGGATCATCCGGGACGGGATTGTGGAATATCCGAAAGGAGAAGGCGCCAGTGCCGAACTTGCGAGCCTCAAACGGTTTAAGGACGATGTCAAGGACGTACCGTCTGGTATGGAGTGCGGCCTGACCATCAAAAATTTCAATGACCTGAAGGTGGGTGATATCGTGGAGGCATTTGAAGAAGAAGAAGTGAAACGTACGCTTTAACAGGCTACCGGCAGAACCAGTTAGAGGGAGTAGGGTTTGAAGCAGCGCTTTCATCCTACTCCCTTGCTTTATATTGGCATAGCGCAACAAATTTTTGTTAAAAGGGCTCATTCCTGCAGCTTTAAGACGGCTTCAGGATATTTTTGACTTACTTGAAGGAGATACGTATGAAGCAGATATTGTTAGTGTTGATATTTTTAGGGATCCTTTCAGCTGCCTGGGCACAGCCGCAGAAAGTGGTCGCAGATAAAGTGGTCGCAATTGTAGGCGATAAGATCATCCTGAAATCGGAGATCACCAATGAAATTCTTGACCGGCAGCGCCGTAATGAAGCCATCCCTGAAAACGCGGAATGTGCGGTGATGGAACAGGCGCTCACCCTGAAAGCACTGGTCCTCCAGGCTGAAAAGGACTCGCTTACCGTGAGCGACGAAGAACTTGAATCCCTCCTGGATAACCAGGTGAGGGGGTTTGTGCAAGCCTATGGATCGAAGGAAGCACTGGAACAGATTGCCGGACGTACAGTTTACCAGATTAAAGAGGATTTCCGCACTTCCTTCCGGGAACGGAAACTGGCAGAGCAAATGCGCGCCAAAATCGTGGATGGGGTAAAGATTACGCCCACAGAAGTAAAGGCTTATTTCGATAAAATACCCAAAGATAAACTCGCCTACCTCGAGAGTGAAGTGGAAATTGGCCAGATCATCGTGTACCCCAAAGCCAGCCGTGACCTCGATAAAAATGCTATCGATGACCTGAATGAATATAAGAAACAGGTAGAGGCAGGCACCCGTAAGTTTGAAACCCTCGCCAGCCTGTACACCATGGACCCGGGTAGTAAAAATACCGGTGGGCTATATAACATCAACCGCACTGAAAAAGTGATGGATCCGATCTTTGTCCAGGCTGCGTTCCGGTTAAAAGAAGGACAGATATCGCCTGTCATCAAAACCAAATTCGGCTATCATATTATCCAGATGGTGAGCCGTTCCGGCGACGATGCCACCATCCGCCATATCTTAATCATTCCCCAAATTACCAGTGACGAAATGACGCTGGCAGAAGCCAAGCTGGACAGTATCCGCTCCAAATTAATGGCAGGTACCATCAGCTTCGGCGAAGCAGTAAGCCGTTACAGTGACGACGAAACATCCAAGTATACCGGGGGTAACCTGCAGGGGCAAAATGGTACGTTCCTGACAATCGATATGCTTGATAAAGACATGGTCCAGATCCTGCCATCGCTGAAGCCGGGCGAGTATTCAAAGCCCGTGGTATTTACAGACGAGCGGGGTAAAAAAAGCGTACGTATTGTGTATCTTAAAACCCGGACCGAACCCCACCGCGAAAACATGAAAGATGATTATAACCGGGAAGCGCAGCGTGCCGTGGAAGAGAAAAAGCAAGAGGCGTTGGAAAAATGGTTCAATAATAAAATTGCTTCTTATTATATCATGATCGATGACGATTACAAAAACTGTTCAGCGCTGCAAAAGTGGATGCAGACTGCAAGCAGCGCAGCCAGGTAAGCAGTAACACTTATAATTTTCTATATGTAAAGAGGCACCGGATTCCGGTGCTTTTTTATTTAAATTTAGACGGAATACGCAAACTTTGCACTAACACCCAATACACCCCCTGCAATGCTGGTTCCTCGATCAGCGTGGTAGTTTAACCCGCTTGTATGCGCAGTAAGCCGGCAGAAATAGAGAGTTCCGGATTTTTCCGGCATGATGTCCGGGAATACCGGCTTCAGACGGATGGTTCAGGCCGTATTCTTTCGGCCGGGGATGATGTTATATCCATGATGGGTTACGGGAGGAAAGACGTTTTTACCCACTCTGTTTTTACACTTTTTTCAACGTTCAGTATAGACATCCCCCCTGCCGGTCTGGATGATCTGTTTATTGGAAAGACGGTAATCGAATGCGATGCCCTATTGCCGGCAGGAAACCAGTCTCCGGTCCCCGTTCACTGGACAATCTCCAGGCAGCTTACGGCTGGCGAAACTTCAATCCAGTTCCTCTGGCAGGGAAAAGAGACCGCTGCCTGGCGGCCCGGGAAACCGGCCTCGCCTTATTTTGCATTTGACGTCCAGGAGGCCGCTCAGCCAAGGCAGGTGGCGGATGATATTCCGGTGCTCATTATCGAAATCAGTGAGCAGGGGGAAATCGTATATGTGAACCGGTATCTCACCTCGTTTACCGGCTTACAGGCACACGAGGCGAACCTGGAAGCCATCCGGAAACTGGTACATCCCGACGATGAATCTTCTGACGGCTTGCTGGTGGATGCACAAGAACAGCAGTTACCTGGCGGAAACCTTAAATACCGGCTCAGGCATCACTCGGGACAATATCGGTGGGTGATGCAGACTACGGTAGCCAAGCGGAAAGGGTCTTCTGCGCGCCGGAATACCATCTGCCTGGTGGATGTACACGAAGATGAAATGGCAGAAAAAAAATTGCAGTTTCAATCGGGCCTTGTAGATAAGGCGAGCGATGTGATCATCGCCACGGATGACGCATTTATAGTGCTGACATGGAACCGGAAAGCCGAAGAAATATACGAAATCAGCGCAAAGGATGCCATCGGCAGATCGGTTACCAGCCTGATTGCTCACGAGTTTACAGGGGACAGCCCTGCGATAGCAATGGAAAAACTGAAACGCGATGGTATCTGGCAGGGAGAAGTGCGCCACCGAAAAAAAAATGGAAGCAAAATGACCCTGCTGAGCGTGGTCTCCGCTTTGCGTGATAGCCGTAGTACGGTGATCGGCTATATTTCAGTAAACCGTGACATCACCGACAGGCTTACCGCTGAAGAAGCTATCCGTCAAAACGAACTCCGTTTCAAAGCGATACTCGGAAACCTGGCCGACGTGGTTTTTGTGCTGGATTACAAAGGAACCGTCACTTTCGTTACGCCCTCTGTGCAGTCGGTGCTGGGTCATGAAGAAGCCACCGTAAAGGGAAGCCAGGCGCTGGCTTTTGTTCACCCTGCAGATGCCCGGCGCTGCAGGGCGCTGTTTAAGGAGCTGACCGGCAACCCGGAAACCCAATTCATCAGGGATGTAAGGGTCAGGCACCGGAACGGCGAATGGTCCTGGATCGAAGCCAAGGGAATTAACTGTTACAATGATCTGCTGATCAAAGGAATTATTTTCAGCCTGCACGATATATCAGAACGGAAAAAAGCCGAACAGCAACTGCAGTCCTATTCGGGTCATATCACCAATATTTTAAATAGTATAACTGACGGCTTTGTGGCCCTCGACCAGAAGCTCACTATTGTTTGGTGGAACACGGTGGCCGAAAAACTGACCGGCACAACTGCAGAAACCGTACTGGGAAAACACCTCTGGCAGGTATTACCGGAACTGAAAGAAACAAAAAAATTCCATAGGCACCAGAAAGCGCTGGAAAACGGTAAAGGGTTTTCCTTCGAGTTGTTTATCGCGCGTCTTAACGGCTACTTTGACATCAATGCCTATCCTTCTCAGCAGGGATTTTTTCTTTATTTCAAAGACATCACCCACCGCAAAAGGCAGCAGATGTTGCTGGCACTGGAAAAGGATGTACTGGAGATGAACACCAACCCGGATGCGTCACTTAAACACACGGTAGACTTTTTTCTGAAGGGGATGGAAAAGCTGAACCCCGGTATCATCTGCTCGGTATTGCTGCTGAACGAAGACCTGGGTACGCTGCGGCATTTATCCAGTCCCTCGCTGTCCAAATCGTTCGTGAAAAAAATCGACGGCGTGAAGATTGGCCCTTTTGCAGGCTCCTGCGGCACATCAATGTACCGGGGGAAAATGGTGATTGTGCCCGATATTAGCACCGACCCGCTATGGGTAAAATTCAGGACAATAGCAGCAAAGTACAAGCTGGCTGCCTGCTGGTCGTTCCCTATTGAAACTTCTTCGAATAGATTGCTGGGCGCATTTGCAGGCTATTATAAGGAGGTGCTGTCTCCCGATGAAGAGCAAATAGAATTATTCAGGAGAGTCGCCTCTCTAATGGGGGTAATTATAGAAAATAAACTTGCTGAACAGAAAATCAACATCAGTAACGAGCGGTATATGCTGGCAACAAGGGCTACCAACGACGCCATATGGGACTACGATATCAGGAGCCGCAGGCTTTATCTCGGGGAAAGTTTTTATACCATTTTCGGGTATGCCCCCGCGGACTGCCAGGGTAAACCGGGGTTCTGGGAAAGCCGGCTGCATCCCGGCGACCGCGCCAAAACGAAAAGGATTTATGCGGAGGCAATTGATAACAGCGAACGGGGTGTGATCTACAGCGAATACCGGTTCCTTAAAGCAAACGGAAGTTATGTGCTGGTGGCCGACCGGTCTTTTATCATCTGGGATAAGGATGGACATGCGAACCGGTTTGTAGGGGCAATGCAGGATATCACCGACCGGAAGAATATCGAGGAACGCGTGCTGGCACAGGAAATCGGAAGGCAGAAGAGTATTGCCCAGGCTGTAGTGAATGCCCAGGAAAATGAACGGGCTGAAATAGGTAAGGAATTGCATGACAACGTAAACCAGATCTTGTCGACGGCCAAATTATACCTCGAACTCGCGAAGACGGATACCGCCCAGAAAGAGGTACTGATCAAGAAAAGCGCGGACAGTATCTTCACCGCCATCAACGAAATCCGCCACATATCAAAAGCCCTGGTCCCGCCGAGTGTAAAGGATTTGGGCCTTATAGAATCCATCAATGACCTGGTGGAGTCACTGCACATGACCACACCGCTGAAAGTGAATTTTATTCACCAGGGGGAATTTGAAAAATCGCTGGATGACAAGCACAAACTCATGCTTTTCAGGATTATCCAGGAACAGGTCAGCAACGTCCTTAAACATGCTGAGGCAGGCCGGCTTACCATCGAACTGGCAGTCGGCAGTAAACATATTAATCTCTCAATTGTTGATAATGGTAAAGGCTTTCTCCTCGAAAAGGTGAAATTTAAAAAAGGGGTCGGTCTTACCAACATCGAAAGCCGTGTACATCTTTTCAATGGAAAGGTTTCCATCAACACGGCTCCCGGAAAGGGCTGCAAACTGGTTGTAGAGGTACCACTTCATCATTTTTAAAAAAAGCCATTATGTCAAAAATCACGATTTTAATTGCAGATGACCACAAACTGATACGCGAAACCTGGACTTATATCCTGAACAGCGATGAAAGATTCGACGTTGTGGCTGAATGCGGGGACGCGGAGCAGGCGGTGGAACTGGCAAAAGAACTGTCGCCCAACATCGTACTGATGGATATCAATATGCCACCATTCAACGGGTTTGAAGCAACGGAACAGATACGGAAGATATCACCTGACACCAAGGTTATCGGGGTGTCGATGCACTCCCAGCCGGCCTATGCGAAAAAGATGCTCCAGGTGGGTGCACGGGGGTATGTGACCAAGAATTCATCGAAGGAGGAGATGTTCAAGGCGATCATCGAAGTGTACAACGGCAATAAATACGTTTGCGACGAAATCAAAACCATTATTTCCGACCAGTTGCTGGACGATAACAACGACGCCCCGAGTGTTAATTCGCTTACTGAACGGGAGATGCAGATTATCAACCACATCCGGGAGGGCCATTCTTCCAAAGAAATTGCCAGCCAGCTGGATATTTCCCTGAAAACAGTGGAAGTGCACCGCCACAACATCCTGAAAAAGTTAAAACTTAAAAATTCTGCCTCGCTGGTAAACTTTATAAACAGTTCTACGGGTTATGTTTAACATTCAATAATGGAACAACTGCGGTTTCCGGTTTTTTATCTCGGAAAGTCGGCCTATTTTTGCGCCTCAGTATAAAACATGAGTGATGCTATAAAACACGAATGCGGCCTTGCCTTCATTCGTTTAAGGAAGCCGCTTCCCTACTACCAGCAGCAATATGGAACGGTACTTTACGGCGTAAACAAGCTCTACCTGCTGATGGAAAAGCAGCATAACCGGGGCCAGGACGGGGCGGGTATTGCTTCTGTGAAACTTAATGTTGAACCCGGTTACCCTTTTTTACACCGCATCCGGAGCATTGCACCGCAGTCTATCGCTGATTTGTTCCGCCAGGTTTCCGAAGAAATTATCGACCTGGAAAAATACCAGCCCGATATCCGCAAACACCCGGGACTGCTAAAAGGGCATGTGCGATTCCTGGGTGAACTATTGCTTGGCCACCTCCGTTACGGCACCCAGGGGAAAAATAATGCAGACTTCTGTCATCCCTTCATTAAAAGAAATACCATTCCGGTACGAAACCTGGCCCTGGCCGGGAATTTTAATTTAGTGAACACAGAAGAATTGTTTTCACTGGTGAACATAGACCCGGGAGAGTTTCAGAAACAAAGTGACCTCGCAGCAATGATGGAAGTTGTTCATCACTTTATGGTGAAGGAAGACGAACAGGATCCCGGCTCCCTCGATATCGTTAATGTGCTTAAGAAAGCGGCAAGCCTGTTTGACGGCGGCTATCACATCGCCGGACTGATCGGTAACGGGGATGCTTTTGTCATGCGCGATGATTTTGGTATCCGCCCCTCGTATTATTATATCAGCGACGACGTTATCGTTGCAGCCTCCGAACGGGCGGCTATCCGGACAGCCTTCAATGTCGGCGAAAATGAAGTAAAAGAACTTATGCCTGGCCAGGCACTGATTGTCCGGGCCGGCGGTGAATACAGTATCGAGCAGATACTCCCCCCGAAGGAAAGAAGAGCCTGCAGCTTTGAACGTATTTATTTCTCGCGCGGTAACGATGAGAAAATCTACAAAGAAAGAACGGCCCTCGGTCACAATCTGAGCGATGCGGTGCTGAAGGCCATCGACTACGATCTGAAGAATACTATTTTCTCCTTTATTCCCAATACCGCCGAAGTGGCTTTTTACGGCCTTCTCAAGGGCATGGAAGACTACCTCAACAAAGTGAAGGTTGAACGCATCCTGTCCTGGGGCAAAAACTATGATGACGAGAAACTTGCTGAGATGGTTAACCGCCGTATCCGCGTTGAAAAAATCGCCATCAAAGACGTAAAAATGCGCACGTTCATCACCGAAGATGCCAGCCGGAATGAAATGGTTCAGCACGTATACGACATCACTTATGGTACCGTACGAAAGCACATCGATACACTTGTTGTTATCGACGATTCTATCGTACGGGGTACAACGCTTAAAGAAAGCATCGTGCGGATGCTGGGCCGGCTGCAGCCAAAAAAGATCATCGTGGTCTCCTCCGCTCCCCAAATCCGATATCCCGACTGCTACGGCATCGACATGAGCAAACTCGGGGATTTTATCGCTTTCCGCGCCGCTATCGAATTGCTGAAAGACCACGATAAAGAGGATTTGCTGGACGAACTCTATCACCACTGCGTTGAACTGGCACGGTCAGGACAGTTGCACATGGAGAACGTGGTAAGGCAAATCTACAAGCCCTTCACCACGGAAGAAATTTCCAATAAAATCGCCCAGCTTATTACGCCCGACGGACTCGACATACCGGTGCAGGTAATTTACCAGACTATTGAATCGCTGCATGCCGCCTGCCCTACCAATACGGGCGACTGGTATTTTACCGGTAATTATCCCACCCCGGGAGGTAACAGGGTCGTCAACAAGGCCTTCATTAACTATGTGGAAAAACGAAACGTCCGCGGTTATTAGCGCGCTGTTTTTATAGATGTAATGATAAATTAATGGCCCGCATTCCGGTACTGGGAAGCTTCTCCGTTACATTTGCAAAAATTTTTTCAATATGCCGGGTCCTGTATAACCGGGATATCGGAGCTATGGTTTTTTTTAGGGACACCCAACCAAACCTCGTACATCGATGAAAACCATTGTACTCATCCGGCATGCAAAAAGCAGCTGGGACAATGCCGCCGACGCTGATTTCGACAGACCGCTCAATGCCCGCGGTTTCGCCAATGGTGCTGACATGGCCACAAGGCTGTTGAAACGGTTGCCTGGTATAGACCATTTCATTTCCAGCCCGGCAAGACGGGCCACTGAAACAGCCACCTTATTCACCGGGAAATCTCCCGCTGCATCAATACGCTACGAACGGCAACTTTACCTCGCACCTGCATCATCCCTGGTAGCCAGTATCAGTACGCTCCCCGACCAGTTTTCCATGGTCGCTATCATTGCCCACAATCCGGGTATCACGGATTTGGCCAATCAGCTTACCCAGGAGATCCAGACCGATAATATCCCCACCTGCGGGATCTTTGCCGTACAGGGCGATGTCAACCATTGGAAAGCATTTGAACGTGCAGCTAAACATTTCCTTTTCTTTGATTATCCCAAGGCACCCTCCTCCAGTTGAGGCTATCCAGGCACATTTACTTTGTCAATGCCGGGGCCGGCTGTCGGGACCGCACATACGCAAAAAGTTCCAGGCAGGCTGCAGTCAGCGAATTCACCTCTCCTGCAGGGAGCAGGGAAAGATTGGCTGAGCACGCTTTAACATACAAATGCGGCAGCGAAAAATTGCCCTGGCTGGCGTACAGGACAAGGTTTCTGCCGCCAAGATAATCTGCGAGGTAGCGCTGCTCCTCCTGGCCTGGGACCGGGATCAGAATACATTTTTTGTGGAGTGGAAGCAAATCCATGATACTGCTGTATCCCGATCGGCATAAAATTACTGCAGCGGAGCGCGCAAGAACGGCCAGTTCCCCGGCATCCTTAAAATTAAAAATTTGCAAGGTGGGGCTGCCGGGTAACACATCGCTGACAGCCGGTAGTCCTCTTACCAGAATGGTGGGAATGGCTGATCCTGCCAGTTGCGCGATTACTTTTTTTTCCAGGATAGTACGCTGAGGCTCTGTACCGGACAGCAGCACCAGCAGGCCTTCGCCGGGAGCATCTGTTACTCCGAAACGCGATAACCAGCCTATATAACGGACTGCAACGCGGGGCAGTTTCTGCGGGTGCGATAATTCCCCAGCCAGGTTTTCAGACCCTGCTGCATCGGGTACCCAGCAAAAAGTAAACCGCCTGATAAAGGCGTAATTCAGGCGTTGTAAAAAACCATCGGAAAGCTTTCCCAGGGAAGTTTTGATGAGCAGCTGGTGGCTGATGAAAACGGTGGGTATGGATTTGCAGAACAGCCCATAACGGTTATCAGAAATGACGGCAGAAATATCCTTGGTGCGGATAATATCGCGAAGCCACCTGTTTTCGCGATTGATTGCCATCAATATTTTCGGAATCTGAAAAAAAATTTTAGCGATAGTAGCGCCTGCTGTACTCCCATACCGTACCCGATAACCGGGAACCGGAAAAATTTCCATTGCGGGAAACGCAGTCGCTATGAGTATTTTCTGATCCCCCTCAGCTGCTGCAACAACTTTAAAACCAACATTTAATAGTATTTTAATAATAGGGATGCACCGCGCGGCATGTCCTAAGCCCCAATCCAGGGGGACCACCATTACTGTATAGTTTTTATTATCGATAATGTTAATATTTATGATTAGAGGTGGGGAGAAATACTTTTTTTGTACCAAAATAGTTTAATTTAGAAGACCAAACCATGAAAAACATCAACTTTAAGTTATCATTTTTGTTACTATTGGTAGTGATAATGGCGGCTGGTTGCAATAGCGAGAAGCGCGTTTCCGGTAAAGGATGTGGTTGTGGAATACACAAGGGTTTCGTTGGATATTAAATCTAATAAGACATGAAGGCTACTAACAGGGATTTGCTTGTCCTGGTGAAAGACGAATCAATGAACCAGCAACAGATTGAAATGGAACTGGAGAAACTTAATTCTATTTTGTTCCAACTGGAGACGGTGGAAAGTTTTTGTACCGCGCACGAGGTGTTTGATATTGCCAAACACAAGATTGTGACGAACCGGAAAAAAATTGTACAGGTTATTCACCAGCCGGAGCTCAAGCCCTTCCAGTTCGTCTGTAACAAGAATTAATCGTCAGCGTTACAATAGCTGCAAAAATTATATACCCCCGTGCCCCGGGGGTTTTTTAATGCAGTTTACCCAGCGCGGCGCTCAGCTGATCGAGCATCTGGTTGATGGCAGCTTCTTTGCAGGTGCCTACGCTTAGCCGGTACCAGGGCGAATGCTCATCGGCACCAAAAGCAAAAAAAGGCACCACCGCAAGCCTCGCTTCATCCAGTAAGTAGGCCGTCACTGCAGCCTGGGTATCCAGTACTTTCCCATCCGCCGATGTTTTGCCCACCAGGTTAAAACACACCGTTAGGTAAATGGCTCCCTGCGGCGCAATTGCATCCACGGAAAATCCTGCCTGTTTTAATTTTTGTATGCCTGCATAAATCCGGGTCAGCCGCAATTCCAGCGCCGCTTTAAAAACCGCCAGGTAATCATTGATGGCGGCCGTTTGCGGAAGAAATTTTGCCACCGCTTTCTGTTCGGCCATCGGTGCCCAGGAACCCAGGTGGGTCATGAAGGCTTTCATCTTATCAATTACCGCTGCCGGTCCGAAAGACCAGCCTACCCGCACACCGGTGGCAGCAAAGGCCTTACTGATGGCATCAATGAAAATGGTATAGGGACGCATCCCCGGGTGTAAAGAAACCGGGTTATGGTGCACCGTGTCGCCATACGTCAGCAGTGCATACATCTGGTCGAACATTACATATAATTTCTTACCACCGACCCGCTTTTCATTTTCCTCCACCACCAATGCACATATCGCCGATAGCTCCTCAGGGCTGAACGCAGTCCCTGTCGGGTTCTGTGGTGAACACAGCGCCAGCAATGTTGCTCCCGGTAGATGCGGCGCCAGCTGTGCGGCCGTCGGCATGAAATTATGCGCTGCGTCTGCTTCCACCACCACGTGACGGGCGCCCACAAAATTGGCATAGTGGTTATTGTTCCAGGAAGGGACGGCATAAATCACTTTGTCACCTTCGTCGCACACCGCCCTGAATAATGCGTATATCAACGGCCTGCCGCCACCTGCCACGAGTATTTCATTGAGCTGGTAGCTGAGTTGCTGGCGGCTTTCCAGGAAATCCCGGATAGCCTCGCGTAAATCCAGGTTTCCTTCTGCTGCCGGGTAGTTGGTAAAATGATTGCGGTAAGCTGTAACAATTTCGTCTTCCAGTCCTTTCGGGATCGGAAATATGGCCGGGTCAAAATCACCTACGGTAAAATTGTAAATTGCTTCGCCCTGCCTGATTCTCTCCCTGATTTCGCCCCCCAGCTTTACGATTTCCGATCCGACCAGAGACGCTGAAAGCGATGATAATGTAAGATTGTCCATACTACTGGTTAAGACCGCAAAAGTACCGGAAACTATCGGCATGCACCCAAGCCAACGGAGATAGGCAGATGGCCTCCGGGGTCGACTGTCTTGCCGCTAGTTTTTATTCTTCGGCGGTATCGGTTTCGTTGAAGCGCTGCGCTGCTTCTTTTGCTTTTTCAAAGTCCAGCACCACCCCGTTGATGCAGTACCGCAGGCCGGTGGGTTTTGGACCATCCTCAAAAACATGTCCAAGGTGCGACTTACACCTTCCGCATTCCACTTCAGTGCGCTTCATACCAAAGGCATTATCCGGCGTGTAAATCACGCTGCCCTTAGTTACGGGTTCATAGAAACTCGGCCATCCGCAACCGCTTTCAAATTTAGTATCACTTCTAAACAGGGGATTACCACAGACAGCACAGTAATAAGTACCAATTTCCTTTGATGTTTCAAATGCGCTTGTCCATGGCCGTTCCGTGCCTTTTTTACGGGCGACCTGGTACACATCCGCAGGCAGAATATTTTTCCATTCCTCTTCAGTCATGTTTACCGGGCTGGTATCCGTCCGGGAGAAAACCGGGTTCTTTTTTGGTTGCTTTTCCATCTGATTTTTTTAAAATGATAGGCAATAACCGACTTACCGGCCTTTTTACTAACAATCGCAGGAATGAATAGTTGGCGGCTTCGCGGGCACAGCACGCTGTGGCAGGCTACCAACTGGAAAACAACCAAATTCTGCTCCAAAATTCTTACCCTGAGTTTACGGCTGTTCCTTTATATTTGTCGTTCTCCAAATTCGTTATGCAAGAAATATGTTCAATCTAATACTATTCGGCCCGCCGGGCAGCGGAAAAGGAACCCAGTCGGAAAAGCTGATGGCAAGGTTTGGGTTGAAACATCTTTCTACCGGAGATTTACTCAGAAGCGAAATCAAGGCCAGCACCGCACTGGGGCAGGAAGCAAAAAAGCTCATGGATTTGGGGCAGTTCGTCCCTGATGAAGTGGTTATCGGCATGATAAGCTCTGCACTGGCAACCAATCCTGATGGGGAAGGCTTTCTTTTCGACGGGTTCCCCCGCACCAGGGCACAGTCCGAAGCCCTGGACGCCCTGTTAGCCACTTATAGCGCGTCCATCAATGTGCTGATTGCCCTGAAGGTAAGCGAAGATGAACTGGTCAGACGCCTGCTCAACAGGGGGCTTACCAGCGGCCGGAGCGACGATAGCAAAGAAGATGTCATCAGGGCCCGCTTAGCAGAATATAATAGCAAGACAGCCGTCGTGGAAGAATATTACAGCCATTCCGGCAAAGTAATCGCCATACAAGGGGAAGGCACTGAACAGGAAGTATTTACCCTGCTCAGTAATGCGATCCTGGCCAATAAGTAAGCCCGGCACGTCTGTCCATTCAATTTGCCCTCCCTTACAATTTTGGCTGCCCGATTTTTTTGAGTGGCAGTAGGCCTTTCCCTACATTTGGATCAGCATTATTGCTTCCCGATCCTTAACGCATACCAGTATGGCCGATCCTTACATTCAAGCCCACTCCAACCAGGCCGGTATTGCCACCATTGAATTCTTTCATCCCCAGAGCAATGCCCTTACCATCAAAATGCTTCACCAGCTGGCGCATGAAATTCACCACGCAGGCAGTACCGGCACGCAGGTTATCGTGTTGCGTTCAGGAGGCGAAAAGTCATTTTGTGCCGGGGCTTCGTTCGACGAGCTGGCAGCAGTAAGCAATCCGGGAGAAGGGGAGGCATTTTTTAGCGGCTTTGCGCATGTGCTCAATGCTATGCGCACCTGCGGTAAACTGATTATCGCCCGGGTCCACGGCAAATGTACCGGCGGGGGCGTTGGCCTTGCTGCTGCCGCCGATTATGCCATCGCCAACACCACCGCAGAAATCAGGCTGAGCGAACTTTCCATTGGTCTCGGGCCATTTGTGGTAGGCCCCGCCATCGAACGGAAAATCGGCACCGGCCCTTTTGGTCACCTCGCTATCGACGCAGCAATGTGGCGCAGTGCCGACTGGGCCAAACGGAAAGGACTGTATGCGGAAGTTCACGACAACAACGCAAACATGGACGAATCGATCGATCGCCTGGCGGGCACCATCGCCCATTCAAGCCCCGACGCACTCTTCGCCTTAAAAAAAATGCTCTGGGCAGGTACCGAAAACTGGGGATCCCTTCTCGAAGAACGGGCCGCCATCAGCGGGAGGCTTGCTGCCGGCGATGCCACCAGGGCCGCCATCGCCCGGTTTAAAAGCAAACACTGACGCCTACTTACCTGCATGAACGTAGTGACTGATGCTGAATTCTATATTGCCTGTGACTACCTGACTAAAAAAGATCCTGCCCTGGCAACTTCGTTTGCCCGTTACCGGTATCCGCCAAGATGGAACCGCCCCTGCAGCTTTACCACACTGCTGAGAATTATCCTGGAACAGCAGGTGTCCCTCGCATCGGCAAAGGCTGCCTATGATAAAGTACTTGCGCACACCGGAACACTAACCGCCACAGCCCTGCTGTTACTTACCGATGAGGAACTGAAAGCCTGTTACTTCAGCCGGCAGAAAATAAAGTCGACCCGCGCCCTGGCCCTAGCCGTTACATCCGGCGAACTTTCGTTCGCCAGCCTGCCTGCCCTGCCTGATGATGAGGTCCGCATGAGGCTAAAAAAAATTCATGGAATTGGAGACTGGTCGGCCGATGTATTCCTGCTGTTCGCGCTGCAGCGCGGAGATGTATTTCCTGCCGGAGATATCGCGCTCCGTCGTTCCGTTGCTGAAGTGTATGGTCTGCCTGCGCTGCCACCGGTGCCGGAAGTACTGGTCCTGGCCGAATCATGGCGTCCCTTCCGCTCTGCCGCCGCCATGCTGCTGTGGCATTTTTACCTGGGCAGCAGGAATCGCCAGGTAGTATAGAAACCTCGCAACAGGCACGATGACAAAAGCATCGGCCGAAGGCCAAAAAAAAGGAAGTGACTTACATGTTGAGGCCTCCGCACACACTGATCACCTGCCCCGTAATATAACTGCTCATATCAGATGCCAGGAAAAGCGCCGTATCGGCAATTTCATCTCCGGTGCCAAACCGCCCCAACGGAATCTTGTCCAGGAAAGCCCGGGCGGCATCCCCTTCTTTCAGATAATGGGTCATGTCAGTTTCAATGAAGCCGGGTGCGATGGCGTTACAACGAATATTGCGGCTGCCGAGCTCGGCAGCGATGGATTTGGTGAAGCCAACGATACCTGCTTTGCTGGCCGCATAACTGCTCTGGCCGGCATTGCCGCGGATGCCAATGATGGAGCTCATATTGATGATGCTTCCCTTTTTTGCTTTCATCATCGGCCGGATAACCTGTTTCGTCAGGTTGAATACGCTTTTTAGGTTGACCTGCATCACATCGTCCCATTGTTCCGGAGTCAGGCGCAGCAACAAGTTGTCCTTGGATATCCCCGCATTGCTGATACACACATCGATATGGCCGAAAATTTTCATGACATCATTCACGAGGCTTACTGCCGCCGCAAAATCAGCGGCATTACTCTGGAACGCTTTGGCTTCCACGCCAAATGATTCCAGCTTCGTCACCAGCTGGCTTGCTTTTTCCGCACTGCTGTCACTAACGTAGGTGAAGGCGATGTGGGCGCCATGCGCCGCTAATTTCAGGGCAATGGCTTCGCCGATGCCGCGGGCAGCGCCGGTTACAATTACAATTTTATTCTCCAGTAATTTCATGGCAGCTTTTGTTACTGGCAAAGTAAGGGAATTATATTTTTATGCGGCAACAGCTCATGGAATCAGGGCCAGAATTTCTTCGAGCAGCTTGCGGTCATTGCTGAGCCGCGGAACTTTATGCTGACCGCCAAGCTTACCGCGGCGTTTCAGCCAGGCGTTGAAGGTGCCTTGCGGGATAGCATGGACGATTGGCAGGCCCAGGGCAATGTCCTTATAGCGCTTCGCCTCATAATCACTGTTCTGGGATTTCAGGGCGGTGTCCAACGCAAGTGCGAAAGCGTTCATGTCGGGAACGACGTCAAATTCCAGCAGCCACTCGTGTGCCCCGTTTTTGCTGCTGCTGAAGTATACCGGCGCAGCAGTATAGTCGTTGACCACCGCCCCTGTCATTTCAGAGGCGATGGCAATAGCGTTGTCCGTATTGTCCATAATCAGCTCCTCACCGAAGGCATTGATATAATGTTTAAGCCTGCCGCTCACTTTTATTTTATAGGGGTGCAGGGACGTGAAATAAACAGTATCCCCGACAATATAGCGCCACAAACCCCCGGTGGTGCTGATGACCAGCGCATAATTCTTATGCAGTTCTACCTTGCCGAGGCCAACCGTCTTCGGAAATTTTTTGCCGTATTCTTCTATCGGCATAAACTCGTAAAAAATGCCGTGATGGGTGAACAGCAGCATCCCGTCTTCTGCTGGGTTTACCTGTGCCGCAAAGAAGCCTTCGCTTGCATTGTAGGTTTCCAGGTAGTTGATTTCTTTGCCCATCAGTTGACGGAACTGGTCCCGGTAAGGCACAAAAGAAACGCCCCCGTGCAGGTACAGCTCCAGTTTGGGCCAGACTTCTCCCAGGTTTTTTTTTCCGCTGATATCGAGGATGCGTTTGATCAACACCAGCGTCCAGGTAGGTACGCCGGAGATAGATGTCACATTTTCGTTTATAGTTGACCGTGCGAGCTGCTCAATCTTATTTTCCCATTCATCCATCAGCGCAATACTCAGTTCAGGCGTGCGTATCCAGCTGCTCCATACCGGAGAATTCTGCATCAGTACGGCACTGAGGTCACCGTACTGGATATTTTCGTTAAACTTATTCACCTGGTGGCTGCCCCCAATTACCAGTCCCTTTCCGGTCAATAAATCTGACTCCGGGAAATTCTTGTAGTACATGGTCAGTACATCCTTCGAAGCCTGGAAGTGATTTTCTTCGAGGCTCTCTTTGCTCACGGGGATGAACTTGCTTTTGTCGCTGATGGTACCACTGCTTTTAGCGAACCACTCGATGGGGGTGTTCCACAATATATTTTCTTCGCCGTCCATCATCCGCGAGATGTACGGCTTCAGATCTTCATATTCGTGCACCGGTACCGTTTGCTTGAAGGTGGTCAGGGAAAAAAGCACGTTGAATTTATAGCGCCTCCCAAACTCGGTGTACTGCGCTGCGGTCACCAGCTCCTGCAATACCTCACGCTGTGCCGCCACCGGTTGCGACGTCCAGAGCTCGATCAACCGAAGTCTAAGCCGGGCAAGCCTCGAAATGGCCGGGGATAAGAATTTCATACCGTGAAAGCAAAATAAACAAATGCGGTGAAAGCGGCTAATTTATTCCGGTTGAAGGCTTTAAAATGGCTGGCCGCAGCAATATTGCCTGCATACCGGCTGCCGGCAAATATTAATCCAGGGGAGCAATGATGCCATTATCGGTGGACCCGAGCTGCTGTGCCTCATCCAGCAGGTAATCCTTCCTTTTTAGTTCAAAGTTGCGGCCCAGGTATAAACGGCGGACATGCTCATCGTCAGCAAGCTCTTCTGCTGTTCCGTGTTTAAAAATTTTACCTTCTATCAACAGGTAAGCACGGTCGCAAATCGACAAGGTCTCATTTACGTTGTGGTCCGTAATCAGGATACCGATATTCTTCGTTTTCAGGCGGGCGACTACCATTTGTATATCTTCCACTGCAATCGGATCAACACCGGCAAACGGCTCATCCAGCAGGATAAATTTGGGGTCTACGGCCAGGGCCCTGGCAATTTCCGTACGCCGGCGCTCGCCGCCGCTCAGGCTGTCGCCGTTGTTTTTGCGGACATGCTGTAAACCAAACTCATCGAGGAGGCTTTCCAGTTTGGCCCGCTGGTCACCCCGGCTGAGGTTCGTCATCTCCAGGATTGCTTTGATATTGTCTTCCACGCTCAGCTTCCTGAACACAGACGCTTCCTGGGGCAGGTAGCCCAGCCCCATCTGTGCCCGTTTATACATCGGTTGCCGGGTGATGTCGTCGTCGTCGAGAAAAACCTTGCCCTCGTCCGGGCGGATCAGGCCAACTACCATGTAAAACGTGGTGGTCTTCCCGGCACCGTTCGGACCCAGCAACCCTACAATCTCTCCCTGTTTTACTTCCACGGAAACATGATCGACCACGGTCCTGTTCCGGTAACGCTTTACCAGGTCGTGGGTATGGATGGTTAAACTCAAGACTACAGCTTTTGACAAAATTACCGGAAACCGGCGGAATAAGGTCTCGGGCGATGAACGTTGTTTTGATATATAAACATCCCGGAGTAAGTTTGCGGCTATATTTAACATCCATGAAGGTTATTGATCATTTAAAGAGTGGGAAAGAAACACAGGTGTCGTTCGAAGTGCTGCCCCCGTTAAAAGGAAAGGGAATCAATGCCATTTATGACCATCTTGATCCGCTGATGGACTTCAAGCCCTCTTTCATCAACGTGACCTATCACCGCAGTGAAACGATGTTCAAGAAGAACACAGACGGCACTTTTGTAAAGGTGGAAGTGCGTAAACGACCTGGTACGGTCGGGATCTGCGCAGCGATCATGAACCACTATAAGGTGGATGCCGTGCCCCACCTAATCTGCGGTGGTTTTTCCCGCCGGGAAACCGAAGATGCACTGATTGATTTAAACTTTCTCGGTATCGATAACGTCTTGGTGCTGCGGGGCGATGCGGCAAAGAACGAAGCGGCATTCGAACCGCATCCGGAAGGAAACCGCTATGCACTGGACCTCCTCCGGCAGGTCGCCAACCTCAACAACGGTATCTACCAGGAAGAAGACATCAAAAACGGCGGGAAGACAAATTTTTGCATGGGTATCGCAGGTTATCCCGAGAAGCATTTTGAGGCGCCTAACCTGGAAACGGATATGGAATACCTGCGGTCAAAAGTGGAAGCCGGTGCGGAATACATCATGACCCAGATGTTCTTCAATAACCAGAAATTTTTCGATTACGTGAAAGCCTGCCGGGACAATGGTATCAACGTGCCCATCATTCCCGGATTGAAACCGCTCACCAATAAAAAACAGCTGAATATCCTCCCCAAGATATTCCATGTAGACATCCCCACGGATCTCAGCAACGGCATCTCAAAGGCAAAAACGGATGAAGAAGTGGAAAAAATCGGAACCGAATGGCTCGTGCAGCAAAGCAAAGAACTGCGCGCCTTTGGCGTTCCCGTACTGCATTATTATACCCTGGGAAAACCTCAGGTCATATACAACGTGGTGAAAGAGCTGCTTTAACCCTAAAGCGGGTATTCAGGCCGTACTACATGGCCCCTGCGTTACTTCCAGCAGCTTTCCAGCACCTGTTCATTGATCTTTACCGGATACTTTTGCTTAAGCCGCGCAATCCACTGGTTTTCGAGATCGGCCTGGTAGTCATTAATCACAAACCCCCGCGCGTCGTCAAAATTGCGCTGGGTAGTACCCGGAAAAAGTTTTATCACCGCTGCAAAACTGTAGGTGTTGTCGGTTAAATTTTTTACCGGTTCAGAGACTTTACCGGCATAAATTCCGGTAGTAACCGCCGGGGGCAACTGGTTCAGCTCGAACCGCCCGGAATCCGCCTGCACTGTGCCATTGGAATTCTGCCAGATACGCTTCCAGTCTCCAGGGTTGCCTTTATAGCTCACCAGGGCTTTGGCCGCATCGGCCGAGTCCGTGCCGGTAAACAATATCACATCGGCACTCGGCGCCCACCAATACCTGTTTTTATGGGTGGTATAGAATTGTTTAAGGCCCGCAGCATCACCTGACGCCCGGTCCCAGACCTTCCGCTGCATGATGTCGAACAACAGGTTGCCGTCTTTAAATTCTTTCATCTGGCTGCCAAACTCGCTGTTGTATTGCTCCAGGTGGTTGCGGTAGTATTCCAGCGCCACCATTTCGGCATATTGTTGCAGCAGCTGGCGGGTCGACCGGCCCTGCAGCATTTCAGGCGTGTGCTGAACGGTATGAATGTACCGGCCGAAATCAGCCGCCGTTACTTTCTGCCCGCTGAAACTGAACAGCACGGTGCCGTCGTTCATCAGCGCCAATTGCCCGGGATGTTTGTTGGCATAAACACTGTCGGCGTACCGGGCAAAAGCCGGCTGGTCAAAAGGGGAAGCGGTATAGCCAAGCCGCGTCATGATTTTTTGAGCAAGCAATTGTTTAGCTACCAGGATGCGCTTGTCGGCCTGCACGGTCTGCCGCAGGGCTGCCATCGCCTCCTTATTGCTCGTATCGGTGTTGACGGGTACCCGCTCAATGCGTTTGATGATATGGTAGCCAAATTCAGTAAGCAGTGGTTTGCTGATTTCGCCGTCTTTTACCAGCCCGAATGCCGCATTTTCAAACACTTCGTTGTAACGGCCGGTGCCGAATTCCGGCAGCAATCCGCCCGCCTGGTAGCTGATATTGTCGTTGCTGTAGCGGGCTGCCAGGTCGCCAAAATCGGCACCGTTTTGCAAAGCGGTGTAAATTGAATCGGCAAGTGCCTTCTTTTTTGCTTTCTCCGCCTCATCCGGGTTGGGAGGGAAAGCCAGCAGGATTTGAGCGGCTTTCATTCTGCCCACAGCGGGCCGGTCGGCCAGGGTCTTGAAAATATGATAGGCCGTTTTACTCCGGAAAGGCATGGCGGCCTTTCCTACCGGTGTGCTGTACACGATATTTTCGAATTCGTACGGAAGTGTGAAGACGGTGATCCACCCGATATCGCCCTGCGTGGTGCGGGCTGCGGGGTCGGCGGAGAATTGTTCCGCCACTTTCCCGAAATCAGTTCCTGACCTGATGAGGTTATACGCATCTGTCGCCCGGCGGTAGGCGGCAGCGGTATCTCCCCCGCCGAACGGTATATAGATGTTGGCAATCCGCAGATCTTTCCGGCTGCGTTCAAAAGCTTCGGTGACCAGCTGCTGAACACTGCTCTCATCACTCATAAAACTTTCGATGACCTGGGCGCGGAAATTCTTCAACTCGGTACCCTGGACGGCAGCGGTATCGAGGTGGGCATCATAGGCGGACTGTACTTTCAGTTTAAAACGGGTATAAAGATCAAGATAGTCGCGGTACGCTTTAGGTGTGCCGTTACCAGTGCTGTTATTTTTATTGTAAGCCCTCAGGAATTCGGCCTTACTCACCTTGTACGGGCCGTAACTGAACAGTGTTTGCGCCTGTATAACGCAGGAGAATAATAAACAGGCAGCCGCCATGGTTTTTTTCATACAATACATGTTCTTGCACAACCAGCACGGCGTCAGGGTGCAGCCTGCTTCAGTTTAACATCCAGCACCTGGTCGATCTGGTCGTAGGTCAGTTTCTTGGCAATGATCCTTTTATTTTTATCCAGCAGGTAGAGAATCGGGGTCTGGTACACATCATACAACTGCCTGAAATTCGGTTTGCCGGCAGCATATCCCGCATCCCGCTGGGCACTGGTTTCATAAACGTTTATCCAGTCGGTTAAATTGTTGGCGCGGATATAGTTCAGCCAGGCTTCTTTCCCGCCATCTACCATCACCCCGTACACAACCACCCCTTCTTTTTTCCATTTCTGCTGGTAAATAGAATCCAGTTTGGGCACCACCTCTTTGCAATGGCTGCAGGTGGCATCCCAGAAACAGATCACCACGAACGGCGCCTTCACATCATACAACGCCCGCGGCTTATCCAGTGTATCCACCAGCTCCAGGTTCTGCGCCGGGGCACCGATAAGGTTCGCCATCACACTATAGGCCCGGTCCGTGATGTACTTTTTGTACTTGTCGGTGAACCAGTCCACCTCCGGATTATTGTTGATATACTTTTCAAACAGGTGCACGAACACAGCATCCTGGCCCATGTACTGTGGATTGATATACTGCTGCACGAAATAAGTCAGCAGGTATTTGAACATTTCTTTATTGGGACCGGCTTTTGTCAGCATCGCGTCCACCTCCTGCTCAATGCTGTCCGGTTCGGGAACAACAAGGTTCTTATAATATTTATCCAGCCGCGGTTCAAATACCGGGGTGCGCAGCAACCGCTCATCAGTGAATGAAATACCATCCCAGTAATGATTTTTATAATACCGGTAGGCATACAGCGAATCATACCGCCCACCGGGCTGTTGTGCCGCCGGGGGAACAACAGGTTCCTTCAACGAACGGAAAATCGCCGCCAGCAGGCTGCCCGGGTTTTTCTGTACCAGGCTGTCCCGGTAAAGCGTCAACTTCCCGTTCAGTGCCCGGACGCCAGCCGTGATGCGGTTGCTGTCTGCCGTGGTTTTTGCCGTGGCTAACTGTTGGGATGCTGCCGTTGCCGCTTTCCCGGTAGCCGCTGCAAATCGGGAGTAGGTCTGGAAAAGCGTGTTTTCGGGGCTGCCCGTGAATTTGACACTGGCCGGCAGCTGCGCGGAATCCGCTTCTATGGAGAAATGCTGCTGTTTATCCAGCATCAGTTCAAAAAGGATTTCTTTTTTGGGGGAAACGATGAAGTAAATTCCGCCATTTAACGCCTTGCTGCCCTTAAAGACGCCCGTGCTGCTGCCATTCAACAGGGCGGAATCGGCCAGCGCTTTTACCTTGCCGTAATAGTAGCCCAGGTAAACCCATTGCCGGGCATACGGTTTCAGCGTTAAGCTAATGGCGTAGCCGGTAGACTGCGCACCCGCCCCGACCGCCACCAGCACAAAAACAGCCAACAAAAATTTCTTCATGGTGATTCCATAACGGTTAAGCGGCGAATATATTGAAAATACGTTTTTAATTGGGTTAAGCCGTTCCTAAATTTGTATTGGGGAACTGGGTCACCGGCAGTGGTATAAAGCCATGCATCGTTGTGTCACTCCCTTGTGCAGCAAGGGTAAATGCAACGCCGTACCCGTTTTTTCCGGCCCTGCAAAATTTACCGTCCACCCCATAACAGGCGAAAATGAGCAAAGAACTGTACCTTGATCTGAGCATCGGCAACGCCGGCGGCAGCCTCTATAAAATCGTGGAACCGCAGGGCGGCATTCACTTTTATTACAACCACAGCACCTACAACCCGGACACCGATGAACTCGCCGTATTTGATACCGTCTACCCCGATTTTCTCTCGGCCTGGACCGCCATCATCAAAAATAAAAATTGGCAATATGGTCACCCGCTCTTTGTTCACCCGGATCACCGTACCTATATTGAAAACCTGCTGAAACAGGTCAACTGGCAGCAGGAAGGAGATGCCCGCTGGCAGGATAGTCACCGGCGGCAATGGAAAAAAGTGCTGACAGACCCCGCCGCCTATTACAATGGCCCCGCCTGAATACAACTGCGTCTCCGCCGGGTAATTCCCTAATCATTATTTTTGCCGGATGCGAAAACCAATCGTGGTGCTGGAAAACATTACCGTGGAAGATTATGCAGCAGAAGGAAAAGCGATCGGCAGAACAGACGGGAAGGTGATCTTTATCTCCGGCGCGGTGCCTGGTGACGTGGTGGATGTGCAGCTCAGCAAAAACAAGAAGGACTGGGCGGAAGGCAAAGCGGTGCGGTTTCACTCGTATGCTGTGGACCGGGTCACGCCTTTCTGCCAGCATTTCGGTACCTGCGGTGGCTGTAAATGGCAGATGCTTCCCTACCCGCAACAACTGCATTATAAACAACAGGAGGTGGAACAAAACCTGCGCCGCCTGGGCAAAATTGAACTGCCGCCGCTGCTGCCCATCATCGGTTGCGATACCATCGCCCGTTATCGTAACAAGCTGGAATTCACCTTCAGTAACCGGCGCTACCTGCTGCCGGAAGAAATGTTCACGGCAGATACACCGGTACAGCACAACGCACTCGGTTATCATGTGCCCCGGTTGTTCGATAAGGTGATCGACATCCAGGCCTGCCACCTGATGGAAGAACCGACCAACCAAATCCGGAATACCGTCCGCGACTATGCCCTGGCCCGCGACCTTTCATTTTATGATATCCGGAACCATACCGGCTGGCTGCGGACCCTCGTGCTGCGCATCTGCACCACCGGCGAAATCATGGTCAACCTCTGCATCGCCCACGAAGACGAAGCCGAAAGAATCCCCCTGCTGGATCACCTGCTCGCGGCGGTCCCCCAAATCACCACCCTGCTGTATACCATCAACCCCAAGAAAAACGACAGTATGTTCGACCTCGAGCCCGTTGTGTACACCGGGAACGGCTACGTGACCGAGCAGCTTGAACATTTTCGCTTCAAAATCGGCCCCAAGTCGTTTTTCCAGACCAACACCCGGCAGGCTGAGCGGTTGTACCAGGCCGTTAGATCCTTTGCGGGGCTGACCGGCAGGGAAACGGTATACGACCTGTATTGCGGCACCGGCAGCATCGGCATCTTCCTCAGCGGCGATGCCGCCAAAATCATCGGGGTAGAAATGATAGCGGAAGCCATCACTGACGCACGGGAGAATGCAGCGCTCAATGGCATCGGCCACGCGGAATTCTTCACCGGCGATGTGATTAAGGTATGTGATGACCAGTTTTTCGAGCAGCATGGCAGACCGGATGTAATCATAACCGACCCGCCCCGGGCAGGCATGCACGAAAAGCTGGTGCGCAAACTCCTGGAGATCGCAGCGCCGGTGATTGTCTATGTCAGCTGCAACCCCGCAACACAGGCGCGGGACTTGCAGCTGCTCGACGAAACATACAGGGTTGCCGCCATCCGCCCGGTAGACATGTTCCCGCAGACCCACCATATCGAAAACGTGGTGAGGCTGGAACTCAGGGATACGGCTTCGCCATTCCAGTGATAATAAACTGTTAAAGCCGATCGGGTTGTTGTTTCCCGGCCGTGCCGGTTGTTGGGTTTATAGCGCCGGCGGATGGTAGAATAACTTCGGCGCAGCAGGGGTACAACAGCAACTGTTTATCTTTGCGCAGTAAAAAAATAGAAAGTATGCCAAGATATGGTTCAAGAGGAATGGGTTTTGGGGATATGCCCCCGGTAGTAAAAAATTTGTTGATAATAAACGTGCTGATATGGCTGCTCCAGGTGTACTTTGGTTACCAGGGTATTTTTATTGAAGCCTATGCTGCCCTGTTCCCGCTTCACTCCGGGCAGTTTAAAATATGGCAGCTCATCAGCTACCAGTTTCTTCATGAGGCAATCGGGCCGAATGGCATTGTTTTCGGTCACATCTTTTTCAACATGTTTGCGCTGTTTGTTTTCGGAACGCCGCTGGAGCGCTTTATGGGCGACCGCAAGTTCCTGACCTTTTACCTGCTCTGCGGTATTTTTGCCGGCGTCGCCCAGCTTTACCTGCAGCCCCAGGGATACGCTATCGGGGCCTCGGGCGCGATTATGGGAGTTAGTGCAGCCTTTGCTTATCTTTTTCCCAACACCGAAATGTATATCATGTTTATCCCCATCCCCATTAAGGCAAAATATCTCATCCCGGGATTCGTGGCACTCGATCTCTTCAGTGGATTTTCAAATACTGCCGGGGATAACGTCGCCCACTGGGCCCACCTGGGCGGTGCTTTGGCAGGGCTGATCATCATTATCATCTGGAATAAAACAGACCGGAACCATTTTTATTGATTTTCTTTGCAGTAAACTTTACCCGCAGCTGCTTTGTAATAGTAATCGGGAGCGCTACCAGCAGTATGACAGTGAAAGCAGAAAAAACAACAAAGATACTATTGGGGCAGGGCAACAACAGCCTGGTCATGCTGTTTGCTATCAATGCCATAGCTTTTGTGGTGCTGAAGTTTATTTTTGTCATCTACCAGATGTCAGACCTCAACCTGGACGCTTTCTACTCAAATATTTTCAAGTGGTTCACCCTTCCCGCAGAAATAGATAAGCTGGGTGCCCGCCCATGGACCATCATCACTTCCATGTTTACCCACGAATCAGTATGGGCGGTATTGCCGGCTATGTTCTGGTTGTGGATTTTCGGGTATGTGCTCCAGGACTTAACAGGCAACCGCCGCCTGATTCCCATTTATATCTACGGCGGCATTGCCGGGTCATTGGTCTATGTGATCAGTTATTACCTGATTCCCTTGCTGCAACCGGCTATTCCTTCTGCTGTATTTTTTGGGTCGAATGCCGCCATCATGGCCGTTGCGGTAGCAACTAACGCTGTAAAACCGGACTATCGTTTTTTCCCTATGATCAATGGCGGGATACCGCTCTGGATCGTCACACTGGTATTCGTGGTGGTCGATTTTGCTTCGGTTCACCTTGGCGACCCGGGCCGCTACCTTGCCCACCTGGCCGGGGGTGCAACGGGCTTCATTTTCGTTTACCAGCTAAGGAAAGGACGCGACTGGAGCGTGGGCATGAATCATTTATTCGACTGGTTCAACGACCTTTTCAACCCGGATAAAAAAATAAAAATCAACCCCGCAAAAGACGAGTTTTTTTATAAAGTGCACGGCTCACATCCCTATAAACGCATCCCCAACGTAACCCAGAAGCGGATCGATGAAATCCTCGATAAGATCAACCTGGAGGGATACCACCTGCTGACCGACGAAGAAAAAGATATTCTCCGCAGGGCTTCTTCAGCAGACGAGTTGTAATTTTAGCTATGCCCCGTTTGTTGCGAATCATCCTGCTTGCCGGTAACCTCTTCGCGGCAGTGGCCTTCCTGCTCGTTTGTTTTGTGCCTTGGCTCAATCCCGGTCGCTATTGGTATATCGCTGTCCTCGGGTTGGTTTTCCCTTTTATTGTACTTGCCTTGCTGGTATTTTTTACCTGCTGGCTTTTTGCCAAATCAAAGTGGGCAATCCTTTCACTATTGCTTCTAGTAGCTGGATGGGGACAGGTTCATGTTCTCTTTGGCATTCATTTGCCAGGCACCTTCACCATGAAGAAACACGATAATGTGCTGCGGGTATTGCAATGGAACGTGTCCCGCCTGGACCAGATGAACCCCAAAAGAAAAGGGGGCAGCTACCGGCAACCCATACTTGATTATATCGCGAAAGTGAACCCCGACATTCTTTGCCTCGAGGAATTCCTGGAGTCGAACAACCCCCGCGAATTCGATCAGAATATCCCCTATATCACCAGCCGGCTAGGGTTTCCCTATCATTTCTTTGCCCGGGATCACCGTCGTTGGGACGGTGTGTATGAACACGGCGTCATCATCTTTTCTAAATATCCGCTGCTGGATACGCTCCGCATCCGTTATGCCGGCCCGGATTCCCTGCGTGCCGCCGAAAGCCTCATACATGTTGACGTGGCATTCAGCGGAAAACGTGTCCGGGTGTTCGCCACCCACCTGCAGTCGCTCCGCTTCGACGGTAACGATTACCAGCTCATCCGCACCATGGCCAAAGGAGAAAACAACAGCGTCGATAAATCCAAAGGGCTGCTCCGTAAATTCAGGCTCGCGTACCAGCTGCGCAGCAGGCAGGCCGAGCTGGTGCGGCGTGAAATGGACGACAGCCCCTACCCGGTCATCACCTGCGGCGACTTCAACGATGTACCCAATTCCTTCACCTATTTTAAAATCAAAGGGGCCTGCCAGGATGCCTTCCTGGAGCGGGGTTTCGGCATCGGGCGCACTTTCGCTTCCATTTCACCTACCCTGCGGATTGATTACGTGCTCGCCGGGGAAGAGTTTTCCGTGCTGCAATGCCACAATGAAAAACTTCCCTACTCGGATCATTACCCGGTGACCGCAGATTTTGTCCTGCAAAAACAATGATGCCATCCCCGCTCCTGCCGCGGTACCGCCCCGGGGCGCGGTAGGCTTCCTGCTTTTTAACTATTTTTGCCACCCGGTTTGCTTACCGGTAACCCAGTACATATGTCACAACTCACCCTGTATAATTCTTATTCCCGAAAAAAGGAAATATTTGAACCGCTGACCCCGGGCTATGTAGGCATCTATGTCTGCGGTCCCACGGTATACAGTGACGTCCACCTAGGCAACTGCCGCACCTTCATTTCATTCGATATGATCTACCGGTACTTTCTTCATCTCGGGTACAAGGTGCGGTATGTCCGTAATATCACCGATGCGGGCCACCTCGAAGGAGACCGGGACGAGGGCGACGATAAGTTCTCAAAAAAGGCCCGCCTGGAGCAGGTAGAGCCGATGGAAATTGTGCAGCGCTATACGCTCGGGTTCCATAGAGTGATGCAATTGTTCAATACGCTTCCTCCAAGCATCGAACCCACCGCCACGGGGCATATCGCCGAACAGATAGAAATGGTGAAAGAGATACTGACGAACGGCCTGGCGTACGAGGTAAACGGCACCATCTATTTCGACGTGGAGAAGTATAATAAAGAAAAACCATACGGTATACTGACCAACAGGAAATTGGAAGACCTGCTCGAAAATACCCGTGACCTGGGCGGGCAGGATGAAAAAAAAGGGCGGCTTGATTTCGCCCTCTGGATCAAGGCAAAGCCGGAACACCTCATGCAATGGCCCTCACCATGGGGAATGGGTTTCCCGGGCTGGCATATTGAATGCTCTGCGATGAGCAGGAAATACCTCGGCGCCCAGTTCGATATACACGGCGGGGGAATGGACCTCGCCGCCACCCACCATACCAATGAGATTGCCCAGTCGCAGGCCTGCAACCATGTTAACCCCGCGCGCTACTGGATACATACCAACATGCTCACGGTGAACGGTACCCGCATGAGCAAAAGCGCCGGCAACGGGTTCCTCCCGGAACAGCTTTTCACAGGCGATCACCCCTTACTGGAAAAGGCTTATTCACCAATGACCGTCCGCTTCTTTATGATGCAGACCCATTACCGGAGTACCCTGGATTTCAGCAACGAAGCACTGAAAGCCGCAGAAAAGGGATTCAAACGGTTATGGGAAGCCTATGAAGCACTGCAGCAGTTTTCATTTGAAGGCGGGGCTGCTGCCGGCGATCCTGTCCTGGATAAGCAGGTGCTGGAGCTGTTGCACGGGATGGACGTTTTCATGAACGATGATTTCAATACCGCAAGGGTGCTGGCGAATATGTTTGAACTCGTTCCTGTTATCAACAACATGAAAGACGGCCAGGTGAAAACGGTTGCCCTGAGTGCGACCACTGGTCAGCTCCTCAAAAAATATCTCCACGATTACCTGGAAGGCGTGCTCGGTCTGGCAAGCGAACAGCAGGCTGACGATGGTAAACTGCTGGGCGTGCTGCAGCTGCTGGTGGAACTGCGCAAGACCGCCAAATCCCGGAAGGATTACGCGACGAGCGATGCTATCCGCAACCAGCTCAGCCAGCTGGGCATTTTACTGAAGGATGAAAAGGACGGCGCCGTATCCATTTCATTCGCCTGACCGCCCGGGCTGTTCCCGGGGCGCAATCCGACAAACTCAATCCTTAGTTTACCGGCCGGGTTTTAAGTATCTTGTTGTCTCCAAAACAACCGGCTTATGGACAAACTACTGCTCACGCTTTGCCTACTTGGCAGCGTTATCTTCTCCCGCTCGCAAATAAAAAAAGCGCCCAACCGGCACGAAGGGGAAGGTCCCTGGCCCCAGCTCATCATCCGGGGCGTTATCCTGATAGACGGTACCGGGGCACCCGCTACCGGCCCGGTTGACATCGTCGTGGAAAATAACCGGGTCAGGGAAATTGTCAATGTCGGGGCACCGGGCGTACCCATCAGCGCGGCGCGTCGTCCCGTACTCGCGCCAGGCGGGAAGGAAATGAATTGTGACGGGATGTACCTGATGCCCGGATTTATCGATATGCATGGCCATATTGGCGGGCAGGCGCAGGGCACCGATGCGGAATATGTGTTTAAACTGTGGATGGCGCATGGCGTCACAACTGTCCGCGACCCCGGATGCCTCAATGGGCTCGACTGGGTGCTGGACGAAAAACGGCAAAGTGCTAAAAATGTGATTACCGCACCACGCCTGCTGGCCTATACCGTTTTCGGGCAGGGCAGTGCCATGCCCATTACAACGCCGGAAGCGGCGATCACGTGGGTACATGAAAACCAGAAAAGAGGGGCTGACGGCATTAAATTTTTTGGCGCCGCTCCTGCCATTATGAAAGCCGCGATTGAAGAAAATAAAAAACTGGGTCTTCGCTCCTGCTGCCATCATTCCCAAATGGATGTTGCCCGCTGGAATGTACTCAATAGTGCCCGATCGGGGATGACCTCTATGGAACACTGGTACGGGTTGCCGGAGGCACTCTTCCAGGATAAAACGATACAGCACTACCCGCTGAATTATAATTATGCGAATGAACAAAACCGGTTTGAAGAAGCGGGTCGCTTGTGGAAGCAGGCCGCGCCTCCCTTCAGCGAACACTGGAATAAGGTGATGAATGAATTGATTGCGCTGGACTTTACCCTCGACCCCACTTTCGAAATTTATGAGGCCAACCGCGACCTCATGCGCGCACGCACCGCTGAGTGGCATGCTGATTATACCCTGCCCTCGCTCTGGAAATTCTATGCGCCCAGCCGCACCTCGCACGGCTCCTACTGGATCAACTGGGGCACCGAACAGGAAGTGGCCTGGAAAGAGAATTATAAGCTGTGGATGACCTTCATCAACGAATACAAAAATCGGGGCGGCCGGGTAACCGTCGGCACCGACGCGGGTTTTATCTACGAGCTATATGGCTTCGCTTTCGTGAGGGAACTGGAGTTGCTGCGCGAAGCCGGCTTTCACCCGCTGGAAGTGATCCGCAGCGCAACGCTCTATGGCGCCCAGGCGCTTGGATTGGAAAAGGAAATCGGCAGCGTGGAACCGGGTAAGCTGGCTGATTTTGTGATCGTGGATGCCAATCCCCTCGAGAATCTCGCGGTTTTATATGGGACCGGGGTACTGGGGGTTAATGAAAAAAATGAAGTGATACGAAAGGGCGGTGTCCTCTACACCGTGAAAGACGGTATTGTTTACGATGCAAAAAAACTGCTGGCCGATGTGAAGCAGCTGGTCGATGACGCGAAAAAGAAAACACTCGGCTCATTGCTACAACCGGGGATAAAGGAATAACTCAGGAATTTTTCCAGGCCCGCACCATTTCCCGCTTATGCGGCGGTCCGGGTATTTTTTCCACCCGGAAGCCGGCTTCGGCCAGGGCTTTCCGCACGATTGATTTGGAACAATAGGTGGTGAGCACGCCGCCATCTTCCAGCAGGGCGAAAAGTTTTTTAAAACTGGCGGCGGTCCATAATTCAGGCTGGATCTCGGGGGCCAACGCATCGAAATAAATAATATCGAATTTTTGCTGCGGCCGGAAATTTTCCAGCGAAGTTTCCAGTTTGGTCAACCGGAACCGGTTGCCGATGGTTACCTCCTTATTCCACTCCGACGTGTGCAAGTCCATGAACCACGTTTGCAGTCCTTCGTAACCCGTAAGGGTACTGTAATTGAGCTGCCTGAAGAGGTCAGCCGGAAGGGGATATGTGTCAATAGCTGTATATGAAATGGCGGCTGGCAGTAAAGCCGCAGCCTGCAGGGTCAGCAACGCATTGAGCCCTGTGCCAAAGCCCATTTCAAAAATCGCAATGTCTTTTTTTACCCTCCGGAAAAAAAAATGTTGCAGCCCGGCGCCGATAAATACATGGATCGACTCCTGTATAGCGCCGTGGGTGGAGTGGTACGTCACCTGCATTTCCGGGATCCGGACGGAATGCGAACCATCCCCGGTTAACATAATTTCTCTTATCATAGGTTTGTTTTAAAGGGCGGGTGCCACCCGGGCAAATACAAATTTAGTATGTTTATGACCGGGCTGCCGGTCAATTGCAGGGCTGGCAGAGCGACAATATCATGCAGTATAAAATTCATCTTTCGCGGGATAAAAAAATGAAGCGCCTTATTGATGCCGGGCCGGCTGTCCGGCTGAAAAAGAATAAGCAGGTTTACCTCCATCTCTGCGGTTCCATCATGAGCCAGCAGTTGTCGGTTAAGGTAGCCGATATATTGTGGAAGCGATTCCTGGCGCTGTACGATGCCGTTCCCACGCCGCAGGTAATTGCAGAAACGCCACCTGCAATACTCCGGGCTATCGGTTTGTCGAACGCAAAAGTGAGTTATATCCTGAACGTCGCGAGTTTTGCGCTGGAGCAGGGGATGGAATGGAAGCAGTTACAAAAAATGACTAATGACGATATCAGCCGGCACCTCGTCCGGATTAAAGGCGTCGGGCAATGGACGACGGAAATGATCCTGATGTTTGCCCTGGGGAGGGAAGATGTGTTTGCCGTCGATGACCTGGGAATTCAAACTGCGATGCAGGCGATCTACAAGCTGGACAAGACCGATAAAAAAAAGTTTCGTGCAGACCTGCTGCGGATATCGGCCAGGTGGAGTCCCTATCGTACCTATGCCTGTCTTTACCTCTGGCAATGGAAGGACAACAGCCCGAAAAAATAAGTCCTCCCGCCTGTGGCCGGAAAGTCTTGTACTTCTCCCACGTCATTTCGCAGGGCCCGCCAGTTTCAGTTCCTTTATCATATCCGATGCGCCGGCAAGCTTATCGATGCACCACAATACCTTACGCACATCCACACAGGTCGGTTAAAAATCCTTACCATCGGACAACTGTTGGCTGAGGGCTGCGCAGTTGCCGTTGACACGAATCCTAATCGGCCTTTCACCCGCATCAAATACCGGTCTGCCGGCGTTGCCGCCCCTAGCCTCATTAGTCGTAACGAAACAGACTGCCTGGTTTTTCTTTATTGTATGCGCATCGGGAGTGCAGTGGAAAATGGGCGCTTCATTCTGTTGGGGTAAGGCCGGCAAGTGCAGCCTCGTACTGCCGGGCATTTTCTTCGGTCCGTAACATTAACAGGTGATAAGGGGATCGGGAATTTGTTCCGTTCAGCAGAGATGTGAAGAAAAAGCCAGGCGGGTACCCTCGCTAAGGAGCTTGCAGCAGCGCCTTCAGTAAAAAATACTTATTGCTGGTTGAGTACCTTCCATAGGAGGTCTTTCAGTTCCATCAGGCCCTGGCCGGTTACGGAAGAAATGAAGACGTGCGGGATATGTTCGGGAAGTTCTTTTATAATGGCCTGCTTCAATTCTTCATCCAGCATATCGCTTTTGCTTACAGCGATTACAAATTGTTTATGGAGCAGCTCCGGGTTGTATTCCCGCAGTTCATTGATGAGAATATCCAGTTCTTTTTTGTGGTCAGCGCTATCGGCCGGCAGCAGGAACAGCAAAATGGAATTGCGTTCAATATGCCGAAGAAAACGGTGCCCGAGGCCGCGGCCCTCCGCTGCACCTTCGATGATACCCGGCAAATCCGCCATGCAGAAACTCTTCCCGTCCCGGTATTCCACTATCCCCAGTTGCGGGTTGATGGTCGTAAACGCATAGTTGGCAATTTTAGGAGTAGCCGCCGTGACTACGGACAGCAGGGTAGACTTGCCGGCATTCGGGAAACCTACGAGTCCCACGTCTGCGAGTACTTTCAGTTCCACCACCTTCCAGGCTTCTTGCCCCGGTTCACCGGGCTGGGCATGCTCGGGCGCCTGGTTGGTTGCCGTGGCAAAGTTGGAGTTGCCCAGGCCACCCCTTCCGCCTTTGAGCCAGATCACCTCCTGCCCGTGCGTCAGGATTTCCACCTCCTGGATGCCCGTGATTTCATCGCGTCCGACGGTACCCAGCGGCACCTCGATGATGACGTCTTTCCCGCTCCTGCCGCTGCTGTTGTTCTTGCTTCCGTTTTCGCCATTTTCTGCCAGTACATTCTTGAAATAACGGAGGTGCAGCAGGGTCCACAGATTTTTATTACCCCGGAGTATGATATGGGCGCCACGGCCCCCGTCGCCGCCGTCGGGGCCTCCCATTGCCGTTAGTTTATTGCGCATGAAATGCTTGCTGCCGGCGCCGCCGTGGCCACTGCGGCAGAAGATGCGGATATAATCTATGAAATTGGTCTTTTCCATGCTTCCGGCAAAGATAGTTGTTACCGCTCTCGGGATAGTTAAAATCGGCTTCCCCAATGGTTATACACCAGGATCAGTTTGCCGGGAGTCTGTTAAAGCCGTTAAAAGCTTTGGTGCCGAGTGGAACTATGTTTATTTTTATCCTTGAGCTGTTGCCTTCCGGCGGCTGTCATCAAATCCGTTTTTATGAAGAAATATGCTGTTGCATGCCTCCTTTCCGCTGTTGTGATATTTTCCGGGAGCCGCTGCAAGAAGACAACCGACAGTGGCAGCACGCCACCGGTTATGCCTCCCGTTACCCCGCCCGTCACGCCACCTTCCACCACAAATGATATAGACTTCTGGCTCACGAAATCCGATCAGTCTGTTCTGCTGCAGAAACAAAGCACGGTACTGTCATTTGGCACGACGGCCAACAGCAATACTACCATCGAAGTGGACACCACGTCCACCTTCCAGGCGGTAGATGGTTTCGGATACACGCTCACCGGGGGGAGTGCCCAACTGATCAACGCCATGGCGGCTGCCGATAAGGCCAGCCTGCTGCAGGAACTTTTCGGGACCACCACTTCCTCGATCGGTGTCAGTTACCTGCGTATCAGTATCGGCGCTTCAGATTTAAACAACACCGTATTTTCTTATGACGATGTTGCGGCCGGACAGACGGATACCAGCCTTGCAGCCTTCAGCCTGGATAAGGACACGGATGCCGGTACCGGCCTGATCCCACTCCTTAAACAAATCCTCGCCATCAACCCCGCCATTAAAATTATTGCCACACCCTGGAGTGCACCTTCCTGGATGAAAGACAATACCGGTTCAGTCGGTGGCAGCCTGCTTCCACAGTATTATGGGGCCTATAGCAGATATTTTGTAAAATACCTGCAGCAAATGAAGGCAGAAGGTATTGCGATAACCGCCATCACCCTACAGAATGAACCGCTGAATCCGAATAATAACCCGAGTATGCAGATGACTGCTGCGCAGGAGCTCGCCTTCATCAAAAATAATTTGGGTCCCGCGTTCCAGTCGGCCGGCATCAGCACGCGGATCATCGTGTACGATCACAACTGTGACCACCCCGATTACCCGCTTGCGGTTTATAAAGATGCAGCGGCAAAAGGTTTTGTTGATGGATCGGCGTTTCACCTGTATGCCGGCGACATCAGCGCGCTCTCGCAGGTGCATACCGCGTACCCCGACGAAAATTTATACTTTACGGAACAGTATACTGCTTCTACCGGCGATTTCGGCGGTGATTTGAAATGGCACCTGAAGAACGTGATCATCGGGTCCATGCGCAACTGGAGCCGCAATGCCCTGGAATGGAACCTGGCCAATGACCCCAGCTTCAGCATCCACACGCCGGGCGGCTGCAGTAATTGTAAGGGAGCCCTGACCATCAGTACTACCGTAAACCGTAACGTAGCCTATTATATCGTCGCCCATGCGTCGAAATTTGTGCCCGCCGGTTCTGTACGGATCGGGTCCGATTATTTCAGCACCCTGCCCAATGTAGCTTTTAAAACCCCGGCCGGTAAAAAGGTACTGCTGGTGGAAAACGACGGGGCGTCGGCGAGCACCTTCAATATTAAATTCAGTGGGAAATGGGTGACGACCACGCTTGATGCCGGGTCAGTGGGCACTTACCTGTTTTAAGCAGGTCTGTCGTACCTATTTATTCCGCAGGCCGCCGATAAGAATGGTGATCATATTTTCTTCCAGCACTTCCCCTGATATTTTTTCGCGGCTTCGGTGCCAGCTTTCAATCCCGCTCACAGCGTGCAGCATGATCAGCACCGCGGTCGGGGCGTCGATATTTTTGATCTCCTGCTTTTTGATGCCATCCTCGATGATAGAGGCGATGCGCTGTCTGTAAACCTTACGCTGGGTCTGGATATTGGAGAGATAAGGGTCGGTCAGGTGTTTCCATTCGCGATCGCTGACGTACACCTCTTCATAATGATGCAGCATTTGCTGGATATGAAAACGGAGGATCGCTTCAATTTTTTTGATGGCTGTAAGATCGGCCGCCTCCACTTTGTCAATGTGCCCCATGAATTCGTTCGCCACTTTAAAACACAATTCCTGCAGAATTTCTGCTTTGGAGCTGATGTGGTTATACAGGCTTGCGGCTTCAACACCCACCTGTTCCGCGAGGTCGCGCATTGATGTGGCACTGAATCCACGCTCCCGGAAAAGGCGCGCAGCGGTTTCAATGATGGTTTCTTTGCGGGTACTGTTTTTCCGCTGCCGGATTTTAGCCATAAGCAAAACTTAGGGGGTAAAATTAACACTAAGCTGTAACAAATGTTAGTTATCCTTATTTCGGCTAAACCGGAAGTTACGCCCGGCCTGCCGGCGGCCGTGCCGCTTGCTGTTTCCCGGCAGGCGATTATTTCCCGTGGTGATTGTCGGGCCGGTTAAAAAGCTGTAGGTTTGCGCCGGTTTTTACACTCCCGGGGATCCAACCTTCACCGGAAAACGCTTAAATAAAATATATGTCTGTAATTGCAGTGGGTACGATGGCTTTTGATGCGATAGAAACACCGTTCGGAAAAATTGACCGGATCGTCGGGGGGTCGGCCACTTACGTCGCCTACGCGGCCAGTTATTTTGTAAAACCAATCAAACAGGTATCCATTGTAGGCTATGATTTCCCCGGCGAGGAAATGGAAGAAATGAAACGCCGCGGCATCGAGCTGGAAGGCGTGGACATGGTAAAAGATAAAAAATCTTTTTTCTGGAGCGGGAAATATCACCTCGATATGAACAGCCGGGATACGCTGGTGACGGATTTGAATGTGTTGCTCGACTTTAACCCGTCCATCCCGGCTTCTTACCAGGGGGCTGAATTCCTGATGCTTGGCAACCTCGACCCGGTGATCCAGCAGCAGGCCATCAGCCAGCTGAAGCCCCGTCCCAAATTAATTGTGATGGATACCATGAATTTCTGGATGGACATCAAAATGCCTGAATTACTGGACACGCTTAAGCTGGTGGATGTGCTGATGATCAACGATAGCGAAGCCCGGCAGCTGAGCGGTGAGTTTTCCATTGTAAAGGCTGCCCGGAAAATCATGAAAATGGGACCGCCTTATCTCATCATCAAAAAAGGTGAACACGGCGCCCTGCTGTTCCATAAGGATGAAGTGTTTTTCGCGCCGGCGCTACCGTTGGAAGAAGTATTTGACCCCACCGGTGCCGGGGATACTTTTGCCGGCGGTTTCATCGGCCACCTGGCTAAAACCAATGACATTTCTTTCAAAAACATGAAAGCTGCCGTTATAACTGGCTCCGCCATGGCGTCATTCTGCGTTGAAAAATTCGGCCCGGACCGCCTCCGGGAAATCACCGAGGCAGATATTGCATCCAGGGTGCAGCAATTCGTGGATTTGGTCAGCTTTGATATTACGCTGAAATAATTATTTTTCTTCGGTGGTTCTGAATACCTTTCGGTACTAAAAATAGATACATGAAAGGGTTCAGTTTTCTGTCCTGCGCAGCAATCACGTGCATATTTATGACCGCCTGCCAGCACAACAGCACGGTCACCGCCGCCAATACCTTTCCGGATACCGCCGGGATGGACAGGATCGTACGGCCTGCAGATAATTTTTATCGGTTTGTAAACGGGAAATGGATCCAGCATACGATTATCCCGCCAACCGAAAGCCAGGCCGGTACTTTATTTGATATCTACAACGGCACCCGTGCCCGCTTACACGACATCCTCGACAGCGTTTCAAAAGGCAGCTATACCGCGGGCAGCATCGAGCAGAAGACGGGTGATTTCTACGCCTCCGGCATGGATTCCGCCACCATCAATGCAAACGGATACCAGCCGGTTAAGCCGGTACTCGACCAGGTCAACCAATTGACCAGTTCGGCTGCCATCATGCCATTCGTGGAAAAACAGGCCACCGAGGGCAACGACTTTCTCCTCGGGGCTGGCATTGGTGCGGATGAAAAGAACAGCGCCATGAATATCGCCAGCTTTTCGCAGGACGGATTGGGACTTCCCGATCGCGATTATTACTTTAAAACGGATGCCGCTACGGCTTCCGTTGTGGCTGCCTATAAAACGTATATTGAAAAACTTCTCACACTCACCGGGCAAGACAGCACAGCTGCACGCAGCGAGGCCACTAAAGTATACCAACTGGAAAAACAAATGGCGAAAAGCCATAAAACAAATGTTGAGCTGCGGGATCCGCAGGCCAACTACCACAAGATGGCGGTGACGGAACTGGACACGCAAATGCCCGCACTTCACTGGAAACAGGTATTCAGCAATCTCGGTTATCATACAGACTCTGCAGATATCAGGCAGCCCGCCTATTTCGGCACCCTGGATACATTGCTCACCGCTGTACCGCTGGCTGACTGGAAAGCCTACCTCCGGTTCCATGTTGTCAACGCGGCTGCCAATGCATTGAGTGAGCCTTTTGTAGTAGCGCGCTTTAATTTTACCAAAGTACTTTCCGGCCAGCAGCAGATGAAACCGCGCTGGGAGCGGATTTACCTGGCCACGGATGCCAACCTCGGTGATGCGCTGGGCCAGATCTATGTCAGCAAATACTTCACGTCCGAGGCAAAAAGCCGGATGCTTACCCTCGTCAATAACCTGCAAGCAGCGTTTGAAGCCAGGATAAAAAAACTCGACTGGATGAGCGACAGCACCAAGGCAATCGCCATCACCAAATTGCATGCGTTCACGAAGAAAATCGGCTATCCCGACAAATGGCGTGATTACAGCAAGGTAAAGATCGACCGGCAGCAATACTTCAATAACCGGGTCGCCTGTGCTGAAAACGAATACCAGTACCAGCTGAGTAAACTGGGTAAGCCAGTGGATAAAACTGAATGGGGATTCACAGCGCCTACCGTAAACGCGTACTACAACCCTACCTTCAACGAGATTGTTTTCCCCGCCGGCATACTGCAGTCGCCACTGTTTGATCCCACTGTAGATGATGCGGTGAACTATGGCGGCATCGGCAGCGTCATCGGTCACGAAATGACGCATGGCTTTGACGACCAGGGCGCACAGTATACCAAAGAAGGAAACCTGCAAAACTGGTGGAACCAGGGAGATAAGGATAAATTTAAAACCAAGACCGGCCAGATTGCAGGCATGTACGACAAGTTTGTAATGCTGGACAGCCTGCACGTAAACGGCGCCCTGACGACCGGTGAAAATATGGCTGACTTTGGCGGACTGAACCTTTCCTGGGATGCTTTTAAACTGACCAAGGAAGGGCATGACAGCACGCGCATCAACGGGTATACGCCCGACCAGCGCTTTTTTATTGCCTATGCCCAGGTATGGCGCAGTAAGTACAAAGACGAAATTGTACGGCAATACCTCAATATCGATCCCCATTCCCCCGATATGTACCGGGTAAATGGGCCACTCATGCACTTTGCCCCTTTTTATAACGCGTTTGATGTACAGCAGGGCGATAAAATGTTTGTACCCGGAAAGGATCGGATTACCATCTGGTAACTGTTTGAACCCGGTGAGTCAAAAGGCACTGGTTATAACTTGCGGGCGAGAATAACCGTATTTTTAAAGCGCTGTGAGCTTCCCGTAGTATTAAATACTTCCGTCAGTAATACATATACCCCTGCCGGTAATTTTCCCTGCTGGTCATCCAGGCCATCCCACCGGAAGGCGCCGACTGCCCCGCAGAGTACATTGCGGGCGAGCAATCTTACCTGGTGCCCGGCAGCATTGTAGACGCTGACGTTCGCAACATTGCCAGGTGACGGAAAAAGGTAGCTTACCGTAAGAAAATCATTATAGCCGTCGTTGTCCGGCGAAAACACGCTGGGGGTAAGGGTGATGGCCGAAGTTATCCCGGGGTCTGCCGCGGCTTGTGAATTGCGGTAACCGGGTGTACCAAGCCCCGCCGTGGCTGCCGCAGAGTGCCAGTTGCCCGGGTCCTGGGTAGTTCCATTGTAATTTATGCGCTCAAGCGCCACCCCGGCCGTACTGCTGAGCAGTGCGAACTGCCATTGCTCCGAATACCCAAGTTCATCGATGACGGCACCCTGGTCGGTCAGCAGCACAATATTTCCTTTGTCGTTAGGTATGGAAGGAAGGGACGGCAAAGTGATAAAAGCTGCCGGATCTTTTGCGAGGTATTGTCTTTTAATCACCTGCTCATTGTCGCTGACCAGTAAGTAATCGCCTGGAAAAAGCAGGCGGCTTTCGCTACCCAGTTGCTTCACTGAACCCAACACGCCGGCGGAGGAGCGGTTGGCAATAAACAGGCGGCTGATATCGATGAGGGAGTCGCTGCGGTTGTACAGTTCCACGTAATCGGTGCCGTCCGGCAGCGGGTGGAATAACACTTCGTTAATTACGATATCCCGTTCCGCGGGCCGGCCGGCCAGCCCGGCTCGTGCAGTGTGGGCAGCCCCGACGCCATTGCCGCTGCAATCGCGTATGTTCTTCACTGTTACTGTATACACGTGGCGGCCCGCAAGCCGCGAACAGCGGAGCAGAACCCGGTCAAAAAAAGGGGCAAGCGGCTGAGCTGACTGTATTTTTACGACGGGATCGTCGATTGAATAGTCGCCGGGATTTGCTGCCGACGTGCTGTCGAGCGTTTCATTAAAGCTGAGCAGGATGCTGCTGTCGGTGGCATAAGCCCGCAGCAATTCAGGCAGATCGCCATCAGGATGGCTGGCGGCCACAGCGTTTTTTTTTCCGGGAGTACCCCCTGCCGCGGCTGTGCTGGCCGTCCAGTTGTCCGGCCCCCCGCAGGGGTTGCCGGTGTCAATCATTTCCAGGGTCCAGCCACCCAGTTCTTTCACAGTGTTGCCATACCAGGCGGCAGTATAGGCGACGGCATGAATTGCGCGGCCTTCACGGGATTTCAATATCAGCTGGTCACCATCATTATTCAACGAAGGAAAGCTGGTTACTGCGACACAGCGGCCCCATGCCGAAAGCAGCGGTAAGGAGGATGTGGAGCAGAGCAGCACAAAGCTGTCGGGCTGCAGCAGAAAGCCGGTGCTGATGGATCCCTGCGATCCTGCATCAGCCAGCTTCCATCCGTTGAGATTAATAGCCGTAGCCGAAATGTTTTTCAGTTCAACAAATTCCGCGTTCGGAAGAGAACTGCCAGGAATAGGATGAGCCATGATTTCGTCGATGATCACATCGTGGTAACCCGCCTGCTGCGGAAAGGCCGGAACCACCAGGGAAAGCAAGCATAAAATAAGGAGAAACTTCATGCGAAAATGTTCCCTCTAAGATAGCCTGCGTGGGCGGCTGGAGCGCCAAACCTGTGGCTGTTTTAAAACAGTTTTTTTTGGTTTAATAACAGACCTGGCTTATTTTTGGCCCTAGTGAAAAAAGCAGTTAAGCATACAAAGCGCATAAAGAAGCATTCCGGTCCGGAAGGTTTTTGAGTGTTTTGTGTGTACAAGATATTCGGGCCTTCCAGCAGTGGAAGGCTTTTTTTTGACAGTTCGTATACCAAATCAACCCATACCATAACCCGGAAAGGTTATACAAACAACAGTTATGAAACAATTAAAAGTTGCCGTGGTGGGTGCCACCGGGCTGGTAGGCACGAAAATGTTACAGGTACTGGCCGAGCGCAATTTTCCTGTGGGGGAACTGATTCCTGTGGCTTCCCCCAAATCCGTAGGAAAGGAAGTGGAATACAAGGGGAAGCAATATATGATCAGGAGCATGGAAGATGCCATTGCCGCGAAGCCGGACGTAGCCATCTTTTCCGCCGGGGGGAGTACCTCGCTGGAATGGGCGCCGAAGTTCGCGGCAGCCGGCATTACCGTGATTGATAACTCTTCTGCCTGGCGCATGGATCCAGGAAAGCCGTTGATTGTACCTGAGATCAATGCCGACCTATTGACTGCGGCCGATAAAATAATCGCGAATCCCAACTGCTCAACCATCCAGATGGTGGTGGCACTGAACCCGCTCCACAAAAAATACAATATTGAACGGGTGGTCGTGTCCACTTACCAGAGCGTTACGGGCACTGGGGTAAAAGCGGTTACCCAGCTGATGAATGAACGCAGGGGTGAAACCGGGGAGATGGCCTACAAATACCAGATCGACCTGAATGTGATTCCGCAAATTGACGTCTTCACCCCTAATGGGTATACCAAGGAAGAAATGAAGATGGTGAACGAGACTAAAAAGATTATGCGCGATAACAGCATCCGGGTTACGGCCACCACGGTGCGGATACCGGTGATGGGTGGTCACAGCGAATCGGTAAATGTATCTTTTACCCGCGATTTTGATTTGGAGGAAGTGAAAGAACTACTGCGCAACTCCCCGGGCGTGGTTGTTGTGGATGACCCGGAGAAACAACTCTATCCCATGCCCATGGATGCCCATGAAAAGGACGAGGTTTTTGTAGGCCGTATCCGTCGGGATGAAACACAGGCCAACACCATGAATCTCTGGATTGTGAGTGATAACCTGCGAAAGGGAGCGGCCACCAATGCCATCCAGATTGCTGAATACCTCAATGGTAAAGATCTGTTTTAACGCGGGAAAACCGAGCCTGTCCATACCCATTCAGCCCCGGTTTGTTAGCCGGGGTATTAGTCATTTTTGCAGGGTGACAGCTGGAAGTACGCTGCCATTGCGTTGTTCTTCCGAAGCGCTGGTAAGCAGGGTGTCTTGCTGTGCCAGCGGTCCGAATATTTCTGTTTTGCTACCTTCTGTCCTGCCGGTGGTAACGGCCGTCCACTGTGCTTTCCGGTTGCTCACTTTAATCACGAAGATGCCTTCCGTCGTATTGATAATAGCTGATTTAGGCACAACAAAACTGCTGTCTGTCCCTCTTGCCGGTATCGATACTTCCGCGATCATACCGGGTAGCAGCTTCCTGTCTTTATTCAGGATATCCATCTCTACACGCTCAGAACGAAGCCGGCTGTCCAGCGATCCGGCAGACCTGCTTACCGTGGCGGAAAAAGTTTCATTGGGCAGCCCTTTAATGGTAAATGTGACCTGGGAATGGTCATGTACATATTTGGTCAGCGATTCCGGGATCAGTACAGTAAGCCTCAGTTTCTGCTGGTCCTGTAAAACGAACAGTGGCTGATCAGATCCTTTGCCGGCCGGCCCTGCGATGGCACCGGGGTTTACATTTCTTGCGCTGATAACGCCGGCAAACGGCGCACGGATGGTGAGGTAATTCTGCGTATGGCCTGTTTCCTGGAAAGCCGATTTAGACGATTGCAGCTGCGCCGAATCCGCATTCTTGCGTGCCATGGCCTGGTCCAGATCATTAGGTGAGATGGTGCCGGGTGTCTTGCTGGTTTCATACAGCCGGTCATAATTCGATTTACTCGCTTGATAAATCGCCGCCTGGGCCTGCAGGCGGCTGGCTGCCCCGGACAACTGTGATCCCATTTCCGGTGCTTCCATGACAGCCAGTACCTGGCCGGCTTTAACGGCTGTGCCCACGTCGGCATACAGGGTTTTTATGAAGCCGTTCACCTTGGCGTAGATTTCCACCTGCTGGTAGGGAATCAGTTCCCCCGGCATGGTCACCGCGGAATTCAACCGGTCTTTCGACAACAGGAAGACGGTTACGTAACTGGCGGAATCTTTTTTTGCCTCCGTTCCGCCGCCCCCCTCATTTGTTCCATTATTGCCGCAGCTACTCCACAACACGGCACAGCAGGCAGCGGTTAACCAATAACGTGATATCTTCGTTTTATTTATGGTGGTGCGCTTCATATAACGAGGGAATATAAAATTTACTTTGTTTGTCTTCGGGATCAAGCGATACGGAATCGGTATTTGTTTTACCCTGCACCCACGAAAAAACCAGCGGAAGTACCAACAGGCTGGCAAAGGTGGACGCAATGAGTCCGCCGATGACAGCTCTTCCCAGTGGCGAAGCCTGGTCGCCGCCTTCTCCCATACCGAGCGCCATGGGTATCATACCGACCACCATCGCCACACTGGTCATCAGGATTGGGCGGATACGCAGTGCGGCCGATTCCCGGGCCGATTCCAGCGCATTGCCATTGTGCAGGCGAAGGTGTTCGGCGTTGGTGATCAGTAAAACTGAGTTGGCGATCGACACACCTACCGACATAATCATACCCATAAAAGACTGGAGGTTCAGGGTGGCCCCCGTCAGCAGCAACAGCACCAGAGAACCCAGCAGTACAGCGGGTACCGTGGAGAGCACTACCAGTGAAACTTTGAACGACTGGAAATTGGCCGCCAGCATCAGAAAGATGACGATGATGGCTACGCCAAGTCCACTCTGCAGGCTGTCGAGCGTATCGGTTAGCACGGTGCTGAGTCCTTTCAGTTCAACTGTCAGGCCACGGGGAAGTTCACCAAGTGAGGCGATGGCTGTGCGGACATCATCCGCCGCCGTGCCCAAATCCTTCTTATACAGGTTAGCCGTAACCGATAGTTGCGGTATCGAACCGAAATTATCATTTTCGCCGAAGGTCGTGTCCAGCTGGAAGGTGGCGACATCGCTGAGCACCGGGCGAACGGAATTTTTCAGGAGCGGGATCTCACCCAGCGCATTGATGCTGGTCATTTTGTTCTCCGGCACCTCCACCTGTACATTGTACCCCAGACCTGCTTTTTCATCGATCCATACATTCTTATCGGTGAATCGCGACGAGGAAGTAGAGGCGGTCAGCGACCGCGTAATATCCCCGACATCCACCCCCAGCTGTGCTGCTTTGATGCGATCGATGTTGATGTCGATAGCAGGGTAGCTGATCGACTGCCCAATCTGGATATCGCGCAGGTAAGGAATTTGTTTGAGCCGTTCAATCATTTTATAAGCATACGCCACATTTTGTTTTTTGTTTTTGCTGCTTACTTTCACTTCTATCGGGGTGGGGGATCCCTGGCTGAGGATTTTATCGGTAAGTGCCATCGGCTCAAAGGACATGGCAAAATCAGGCATCTTCGCTTTCATATTCTTCCGGTAACGCTCCATCACTTCATCAAGGTTTTCCCGGTAGCTGTCTTTCAGCGCCACCTGCAACACGGCTTCGTGCGGCCCGCTCATAAACAGGTAGATGGGGCTGCTCGAAAACTGACCGGGGTGCTGGCCCACAAAAGCTGAAGTAATGGCGACATGCTCTTTGCCCACCGTTTCATTCAGCACATCAATAGCCTGCAGCAGCTTTTGTTCGGTACGTTCAAGCCGGGTGCCATCTGGCGCATGAAACCTTACCTGGAACTGGCCGGAATTAACTTTCGGCAGCACGTCCCGGCCGATGTGCAGGAAGAGGATCAGTGCCACACCGGTTACCAGCAATACGTACAAGGAGGTAATGATTTTTTTATGGGGAAGCAGCCGGTCGAGGAAACGGAGGTAACGGGTCCTGAACCGTTCAAACCGCGTGAGGGCGCCGCCCTTGCCATGCCCGCCTTCCAGCAGCGTTTTTTTCTGATCCCAGGTATCGCTTTCACCCGCCTCATCCACCACGTAGTTCCGGTATTCGCCGCTGTCTTTTCCCCTGGTATGTTTTCCCTTCATTATCCAGTTGGCCATTACAGGCACAAATGTTTGCGCCAGCAGGTAAGACACGATCATGGAAAAGGATATTGCCAGCGCGAGTGGTAAAAATAGTGATCCCGTGATTCCGGTCATGGTAAAGGCCGGTGCAAACACAGCGAGGATACAAAAGAGAATGAGGAGTTTTGGAAAGGCAATCTCCTGGCAGGCATCCCAGATCGCGAGCGCCTTCGGTTTGCCCATATCCAGGTGCTGGTGAATGTTCTCAATGGTAACTGTTGATTCATCGACCAGGATCCCAATGGCCAGGGAAAGGCCACTCAGCGTCATGATATTGATGGTCTGGTTGAACAACGACAAAAACAGGACCCCGGCTATGATCGATGTGGGGATGGTAAGGATAACGATGAGGGCTCCGCGCAGATCACCCAGGAAGAGTAGTACCATCAGGCCCGTGAGCACGGCGCCGATAGCCCCTTCGCTCAGCAGGCTTTTTACCGAGTTGATCACATAAACCGACTGATCAAATTCATACGAAAGTTCAACGTCGTCCGGCAACAGGCTCTGGAACCGCGGGATCGCTTTTTTCAGCTTATCCACCACGTCCATAGTGGAAGCGGTAGCGGATTTGGTAATAGGCATATAAACCGATCGTTTACCGTTCACCAGCGCATAGCTCACCGTAATGTCGGCGGCATCTTCCACCGTAGCCACATCCCGCAGGTAAACATTGCCTGCGCCGCCCTTGAACAACGGAATGTTTTCGAAGTCTTTCACTTCCCTGATGGTGGTGTTGGCCGGGGTCAGGTAATTGATATCGCCAATCCGCACATTACCGGCAGGCGAGGTCTGGTTGTTAATATGAAGCGCCTCCACCACCTGGTCGACCGTCAGGTTATGCTGCCGCATGGCCTCCGGATCTACTTTGATAACGATGCTCCGGATGTTGCCTCCGAACGGCGCTGAAGAAATCAGCCCGGGGATAGAGGTGAAAGAAGATCGGATATACACGTTGGCCATGTCCATCAGCTGGTTGTTGCTGCGGGTCTTGCTGCTGAGGACCAGTTCACCGACCGGCAGGGTATTGGCATCGAAGCGGATGACAAAGGGAGGTTGTGATCCCGGGGGGAAAATCGCCTGGGCACGATTGGCGAAAGCACTCACTTCGGCCGTCGCCTGGGCCATATTTACGTTTTCATAAAAGGTCAGCTTCAAGAGGCTCAGGCCCTGTATGTTTTTTGTTTCGATGCTTTTAACGCCGTTGACATACAGCAGGATGTTCACATACTGCTTTCCAAAAAACGATTCCATCTGGTTGGGAGAATAGCCGCCAAAGGGATGAGACAGGTAAATCACCGGCAGGTTCATCGCCGGGAAAATATCAATTTTGATATGCTGGATGGCCTTGATACCAAAGAAAAATAAGCCTGCAACCAGCACCATGATGGTGATGGGTTTCCTGAGTGCTGTCCTGATTAAATTCATAGCCGGCTATTGCACCTGTTTAATAAATAAATCAAAATCTCCCGACGCGGCCGCTTTGAGCAATAACGCCTGCCAGCTGTTGATATAGGCTACGCTGATATCCGTTTGTGCCCTGTTCAGTGTGAACAAAGCCTGCTGCACATCCACGATATTACCCAGCCCGTTTTTATACAGCACGGTCTTCTGCAGGTAGGCATCGGTTGCCGCTTTAAGCTGCAACGGCGCTTCCTGTACGCTTTTTAAACTATTCTCAATTTGCTGGTCGGCCAGGTAAAGCTGGTCCCGGAGACGGGCCACTTCCAGGTCGTATTCGTCTCTGTAGGCTGCCGACAGAAATTCCTGTGCCCTTACCTGTTGCCGGATCTTAGTGGGTCCCATCAGGTTCCAGGTGATCCCGATGCCGAGGAGGTAGTTGTAGCGCTCCGGTTTTATGCCATCCAGGTAAGACTTGGTATAGTTATCGGCCAGCGCAGGGGTATAATTGTAACTGAACCCCGAGCCGCGTCCCTGCAAAGTTCCGAATGCGCTGAGACCGGGGTTGACACTGGTCCGTATATTTTTCTCCAGCGCCTGGCTCTGTGCGACCCGCTGTGCATAATATTTAACCTGGGGGTTATCTGCCGGCGTAAAAGCGGTCTGGTAATTCACCGGCGGATGGATGAAAAAACTGCTGTCGAGCGACTGCACCGATGCGGGATCCGCCACCAGCAGCTGCAGCAGGTCATTCCTCAGGCGCTGCTCATTTGCGGTAGCCTGCAACAGGGCAAGCTGGGCCCCCGATACTTCGGCGTTGGCTATAGAAGAATCGACACCGGCTATCAGGCCGGTTTTCGCCCTGGCTAACACGGATTGCTGCACATAGCCCGCCCGGTCCAGGTTGGCCTTTGCGTTTTCGATGAACCGGCGCGCGACCAGCAAATTGAGGTAGGCGCCCGCGATGCGAACACTGGTAACAAACTGCTCCTGGCGATAATTGGCAGAATCGGTGCTGAGTTGGGCAAGCGCTGCACCCGTGCGCGCCCGCAGCCGGCCAAATGAAATAAATTCCCAGTTTATGTTGAGGAGGTACACCGAACCAAACGCAGCATTCCAGCTTTGCGCGGAATACACGGGGCCCGATGCGGAAATGGTACCGGTAACCGGTGCGGAAACTCCGAACTGGCCGTTGACGGTACCATAGGCTTCCTGCAGGGCACCAATGATATCTGGCAGGTACTGGTTACGGACCTGCTGTACCTGGGCGGCAGATGATTTAATATAATTGGCGCGGGCCCGGATAGTCTGGTAGCCCGACAAACCCTGCTGCACGGCATCCGACAGCCGCAGCCAAGGTCGTACCTCCTGGGCATGTAACGGGCAGACCGTTTGGAACATCGCACACAGCAATAGCCCGGTTAGCCCCTTTAACATACAACGGGATGAGAGTAAAAGCCGACCAGAACTTACCAGCATGTTGTAGATTTTTATCCTTCCTGACAGACCCGGTTATCGTAAATACAGCAAGCGAAAGCCATGCAAATGTATCTGAACATTCCATGGCAAATATTGTAGATTCCGTCTATTAACTTGTAATTTCCGGCTATGAAAAGGTTAAAGCAGTTTGAGCCGTTTATCCTGTCTGATTTTGAACTGGACGAATATCCCCTTCCACGGCACAACCATACCTACTACGAGATCATCTACATCGTTCACGGGGGTGGCCGGCACTGTCTCAACAAAAGAAATTTTGATTACCGGCAGGGGGACCTGTTTCTGCTCACGCCGGAGGACAACCATTATTTCGTGGTTACGGAAAGGACACGGTTTGTTTTCCTGAAATTTACGGCCGGTTTTTTTTATAACCAGCCGCATACTTCCCCGGGATTTTTTGATCATGAAGTGGAACCGGTGATGCGGAATAAATACCTGCAGGAAATGAAACCCGAGCTGACAGCGGCGGACCAGCGCTACCTGCGGTCGGTCATTGACAACCTGGCTGCGCATGCCGGCGGGTCGCCGGGCCTGTCACCCGGAATGATTTTTTACCAGTTGCTTTCGATCCTGGAAATGGTTAAGCAGGCCCTCGTCCGCCACGGGTTGCAGGATCAGCCCTCCCTGCAGCGCAGCAATGAGCAGCTGCTGAGTTTTATCCACCAGCATATCTATTCACCGGCATGCATCCAGATAAAGCATGTTGCGCACCAGTTCAATATTTCTGCGGGGTATTTCGGCGCTTATTTCAGGCGGAATTTCGGTATCAGTTACCGCGAGTATATCAACCGTTACCGCCTTAGCCTTATTGAAAGACGGCTGCAGAGCAGTAAGCTTACGCTCAAGGAAATTGCGGCGGAATTCGGCCTGTTTGATGAAAGTCACCTCTCCCGGTACTTTAAAAACCAGCGGAAGATCAGTCCGCGTGTATTCCGTCGGGAACTCCGCGCCGAGCCGGCAGCGTGAGGCTACGTGCGGGTACAGGGCGGTATCGCTCAAAACCCTATTCAGCGAGGGATCTGTTAATGAAGCCCAGCAGCGGCTGGAGCGCTTCGAACGCGGCCAGGGCAGCCGGTAAGAGGGCTTCACTGGTCAGTTCCCGGTCGGTGATTTTCCGGGTGGCGACAAAGCTCTTCAGCTTGATAAATGTGGCAGCTGGATTGTCTTTGTCAAAATCCCGCGGCACATTCACCAGGCTGATATCACCCGTAGTTTCGAGTCCGCCAAAATTGCCGGTGAATTTTTTACTGCCCGTGATCTTCTTAAACTCGGCAAAACAATAATCGATTTCCTGTCGTACTTTCTTGAGGTCGGGTGGCAGTGGTGCCCAAAGGCCGCCGCCTGCAAATGAGTTCCCGGGCTGGCAGTGAAAGTAGTACCCCGCCAGCGGGGATTTTTTTCCTCCAGAAGTAAAGCCGGCCCCAAAATTATTTTTGTAAGGACGCTTATCTTTTGAAAAGCGCACGTCGCGGTTTATCCGGAATACACAGTTCTTAGCCTCGAGTGAAGCGATGGAAGCATCTTTTTTACCGTGCTTACTAATCAGCGCCTGCACAAGTACAAGGAAATCTGCTTTTGCCTCTCCATATTTACCGCGGTTGGCTTCAAACCAGGGCTTGTTGTTGTTCCTGTCCAGCGCAGCAAGAAATTTAAGGGTGGAATTTTTCAGCATGAGTTCAGGTTTATGAATGCGAATCTCAGGGATTCGGCACTTAGTACAACAGGTCATAGACCGGTATTGTTCGTGTTTTTAAACGCCTGCAGAAGCGGGGAATAGCGGGCATAAAAAAAGGGATGATTTTGAGATCATCCCTTTCACGAACTATATTTTTTATTTTTTGACCCTTCCCCAGTTCTCACCGCTTTTGATCCGGTACATGGTCATTTCACTTACGCCATATTTCTCGGCAATCTTTTTAATAGTGAGCTTTCGTTTGGGGTCGTCCAGTGTTTTCTTAATCGACTTCACCTGTACGGCTGATAATTTTAAACCTACTGTCCTGTTGGCCTGTACTTTTTTGTAGGCAATTTTAGCCGGGCTTTTTTGCTGGTGTTCAATCATTGTCTCCAGGGAAGACCACTGCAGGTTTTTACTGCTGTTATCCATTTTATTATGGTTGATATGGATAACATACTTGTGTTTGTTACTCGGCTTCTTGTTGAAAAGCCGCGCAATCTCCCGGTGAATGTACAGTGTGCCATTGTTTTCCGGGCGGTGAAGATTTAAGGTTTTGTAACCGGTGGTTATGGAACCCTGAAGCAGCTTGCCGTCCTGGAGCACATCGTCCTTATAACTGGCAATACGTCCCTGTGAAGATAAGGCGTACTTGTTTCGGAGCTGCTTCCATCCGGGAAACTGGAGCGGTTTCCATACTTCGGCGGAGAGTGCTTTTATCATGCCTGGTATTTTTTTAAAGTTACTGAAATAATACAGCTAAAAATTTATTTTTCTTGTTGTTGTGGTGAAACTGCCCCTATTGGTAACGGTTGGGTAATTGCCGCCATACCTTGGGCCGTTCACCAGGCATTTATCGGTCCATCAATTCCAGGAATTCACTTTCCGTAATCACTTTAATACCCGGTATTTTTTTAGCCTTTTCCAGTTTTAAACCGGCATCTTCTCCCACTATCAGGTAATTGAGTTTGCTGCTCACTCCACTGAGTAACCGCCCGCCTTTCGCTTCCACCTGTTCTTCCGCCTCTGCGCGTTTCAACTGTTGCAGGGTGCCGGTGAATAAAAAAGTAAGGCCGGCCAGGTTGCCTTTTGCTTCATGTTCACTATCCCGGTGCTTCAGCTGTACACCGGCGTCTTCCAGTTCCTGCAGCATTTTTATATTATCCCTGTTATGAAAGAACTCGTATATGCTACCAGCTACTTTCGGGCCAACATCTTCCAGCTTCAGGAGGTCGTCCTGGGTAAGCGCTGCTGCATCCGGCAGGTACCTGACTGCCCGCGCCAGTATTTTGGCGGTGGTTTCGCCCACGTACCGGATACCCAGCCCGAATATAACGCGGTGGAGTGGTTGCAGTTTAGACTTTTCTATGGCCGCCGAGAGGTTATCTATTGATTTTTTTCCGAATCCTTCCATTGAAGCGATTGCGTTAAAGTCAATATGATAAATACCGGGGATGCTTTTTAATACACCAGCCTCAAAGAAACGCTTTACGTTGGCTTCCCCGAAGCTGCGGATATCCATGGCATCCTTGCTTACAAAATGAATGATGCGTTCCGTTACCTGGGCAGGGCATGCAGGGTTGATACAGCGCCAGACCGCTTCTTCGGCGGGCTTTACCAGCTTGTGATCGCAGGCAGGACAGCGGGAGGGAAATACAATCGGCGTGGCCGCTTTGGTGCGCAGCTCGGGAAGCGATTTTACGATGTAAGGAATTACATCACCTGCGCGTTCCACCAGCACCGTATCGCCAATCATGAGATCCTTCTCCCGGATCATTTCTTCGTTGAACAGGGATACCGATGTTACCGTCACTCCGCCAATGGGTACGGGATCGATTTTGGCGACCGGCGTTACAGACCCGGTTCTGCCGACCTGGAATTCCACTGCGCGGAGTTTGCTGGTTCCCTGCCTGGCTTTGAATTTAAAAGCCATCGCCCACCTGGGGTGATGGGTTGTCTGGCCCAGCTTGTCCTGCAGGTCAATGGAATTTACTTTGATCACCATTCCATCGATTTCGTAGGGTAATTCCTCGCGGCCGGTTTCAAACTGCCGGGCATAATCGATCACAGCTCCGATGCCGCGAAAGATTTTCTGCTCTTTCACCGGGCTGCGGAACCCGAGGTTCCACAACATCTCCAGTGAGCTGCTGTGCCGGGCAAGCGCTGCTTCTCCTTTCTTGTTGGTGTCTACATCCAGCCCGTCGGCGGTGTAATAGCTGATGTGGTATAGAAATGCCTCCAGGTTTCTTCTCTTTACTTCCGCCGGATCCTTAATGCGCAACGATCCGGAGGCCGCGTTACGCGGGTTGGCCAACGGTGCCAGGCCTGCTGCAGCGAGTTCGTCATTGTATTGCTTAAAGCTTTTTTTACTCATCAGCACCTCGCCCCGTATTTCCACCTGTTGCAGGCCGTAGGCAGAAAACGCAGCCGAAAGCGGAACTGATTTAATCTGCCTGATGTTGGTGGTGATCTCATCGCCCTGTACACCGTCGCCGCGGGTAGCCGCCCGCGTTAGCAGGTCGTTTTCATACACCAGGGATATACTTGCCCCGTCAAATTTGGGTTCCACGCAATATTCCACCTCCGCCAGGCCGGTTCCCTCCCTCACCTTCCGGTCCCAGTCCGCCAGGTCGGCTTCGTCATAGGAGTTTTCCAGGGAAAGCATGCCCACGAGGTGTTGTACCGCAGGGAAATCCCTGGTGAGGCCTTTGGCTACCCGCTGCGTCGGGGAATCACCGGTAATGAGGGCCGGGTTGCTTTCTTCCAGGTACTCCAGCGCCTTATACAACTGGTCGTATTCGAAGTCCGCCAGCAGCGGGTCGTCCATCACGTAGTAACGGTATTCATGAAAACGAAGCACCTTTCTCAGGTCGTCTGTTTCTGCGGGGGAGAGCGGGGCATCCTGTTGGGCGTGCAGCAGGCGGCGCGTGAGATCCTGTAATGATTTGGTCTGGCTAACCGAGTACATAAAAACGCTGTTTGTCCCTAAAATTACGGCATGCGGTGGTTCCGGGCATGGTTGGCCTGCCGGCCGTAGGCGATACGGCCAATTCTCAGCGTTTCACGGTGTTGGGTAATACTACAAAAAGGGGTGATTATTAAGCCGTGCTCTTCAGGTCGGCCCGGTTCTTCCGGTAACCCGGGGCGATGGAGCGCAGGATGAAATCGTTCTTTGACTTTTTACGGGAAGACAGCAGGGAGTACAGCGCCCAGCCAGCGGCAAGCGGCCAGCCGGCAACGCTGATTTGGAGCGCGAGGCAACAATACCCGGCAACGTATTTTTCACGGAGGAAAAATGAAAACCAGGGCAAAAGCACCGCTATTCTTTTCATGTTTGGGGATTACGCTGCTTAAACGAATGCGCCGGAAGCCTTAGTATCGGGAGCGCTCAAATTAACACGACACCCGTGCCTGCGCTCCCACCGCGGGTTCCCGGATCCGGCTTCTTCTTAATATTGACGTGATTTTCCGCTTAACATATCTTGGCCATCAGTTATCTTTAACTCCCTGTCACCACGTAAACGAATTGCATGTCCCCGAAAGCTTATCAGAAGAATATTCAAACCATTTTAAAGGAACTGGGAAAGGAAGGCCTGAACGGGATATCTGTCGACTGTGTCATATTCGGCTTTGATGAAGATGCCCTGAAAGTGCTGCTGATTAAATCGGATCTGAAAAACTTTGAGCATAAATGGTCGTTGCTGGGCGATTTGGTAGACAGCCGGGAGACCCTGGAAGGCGCCGCCAACCGGATCCTCCTGGAACGCACTGGTATGGATGATGTTTACCTCGAACAGGTGCGATCGTTTGGCGAAGTGGACCGTCACCCGGCCGCGAGAGTCATCACCGTTGCTTTCTGTTCACTGGTGAACGTACAGCATTTCCAGTTAAAGAAGATGGACAACGAACTGCACTGGCACGAGGTAAGCAGTATCGGCCAGATGGCCTTCGACCACAAGCAGATACTGGAGGCCTGTTACAGCTGGTTGCAGAAAAGAATACAGGAACACCCGCTCGGCTTTAGCCTGCTGCCGAAAAAATTTTCGCTGCGGGAATTACAGCATCTCTATGAGGCCATTCTCGGCGTCCGGCTCGACCGCCGCAACTTCCGTAAAAAATTCTTTGCCATGGACCTGCTGGAAGATACCGGTGAACTGGAACAGGACGTCCGCCACCGTCCCGGTAAACTCTACCGGTTCAACTATGAAAAATATCGCCGCAAGGAGCAGAAGAAATGGTTCGGTATCGATTTTTAATGCGCCCCGCCGCCAAATGGGGACCAGCCCCCGCCGGCATTTCGGTTACCTGTCGGAAAGCAAGCAGGAAGCTGCCTTCAGTAAATAATTGCTGCGGACCGGGATCATTGATCCTGGCGTAACACATTAATAAAGGGTGATGAGGCGGTTATTCAGAGGAGACGGGCATGGTGCGACGGGCATAATCCAGCACGTTCAAAACCGCTTCTGCCCTGGGGCTGTACAGCCTTCCGGAAAGTTGCTGAACGGATGATTCGATTACTTTGAATTTTTGTTGCAGGGCCCAATCGTTAGTAAGTGCTTCTTTAATCGAAGCCGTCTGTGCGGGGGAAGTTTCGTGATACAAATACGCGATCAAATCTTCCGGTGTAAAGATTGACATAGGCAAACCATTTTTTTGTCCTTATAAAATTTTCCAAAGTGTCCAGCTTTGGAACGTCCGTATTAGAAACGGGGTTTAAAGAAGGTTATTGTACGATTTTAAATAAAAATCTCGCAAAAGGCTGAAAATGAACCGTAAAAATACGGTCGGTGGTTAACGTTATTCTGCGGCACCTGGTGTTCTAACAATGAAAAGGTCTTCATTATCCCGCTTCATCAGGTATTTCTCGCGGGCATATTTCTCAATCGTAAAGGCGTTGATTTTTAACTGGTCCAGCTCTTTGCGGGTATCGCCAATCCGGTCTTCATAATACTGTTTGCTGTGTTTCAACTGTGCCAGTTCCTGCCGCTGGCGGATGCAGGTAATGTAGAGGTCGCGGTCATCAAAAAACAGCATCCACACCACGAATCCCAGCAGGGTCAGTATGTATTTATTCTTCATCCACCCAGGGATCTGTTCAAGAAGACGCATAAAAATAGTATGATGACTAAAGTTAGTACATTTTGTATTCGGCCACTTCTTCAATCTTGTTTTACCCGGGGGTTAAGGTGCTGCAGTCTGCACCGGGGTACAGGTGTGCGACGCAACGATGCCCCCACCTGTACTGCTGCCCGGTCCATCCCCGCATCGTCCTCAGCTGCTTAGCGGCCGAATTTGATCTTGCCCGCCGGGAAGATCCCCGTGTCGCCCAATTGTTCCTCGATCCGGATGAGCTGGTTGTATTTTGCAATACGGTCTGTTCGCGAAGCGCTGCCGGTCTTGATCTGCCCGCAATTGAGGGCTACGGACAGGTCGGCGATGGTGGTATCTTCGGTTTCGCCGCTGCGGTGGCTCATGATGGTATTGTAGCCATTGTGCTGGGCCAGCGTTACAGCGTTGATCGTTTCCGTGAGCGTGCCAATCTGGTTTACCTTCACAAGCAGTGCGTTGGCGATGTCTTTGTCGATGCCCTGCTGCAGGCGGGTTACGTTGGTTACGAACAGGTCGTCACCCACCAGCTGGCATTTGCTGCCGATGGTAGTGGTAAGCAGTTTCCAGCCGTCCCAGTCGTCCTCGGCCATACCATCTTCGATGGAAATGATGGGGTATTGATTCACCCAGCTCTCCCAGTAGCTTACCAGTTCTTCGCTGGACATTTCTTTGCCGCTGCTTTTATGAAAGACATATTTTTTCTTTTTGCCGTCCCACAATTCACTGTTGGCGGCATCCATGGCAATGGCTACCTGGCTGCCGGTCTTGAAGCCGGCTGCGCTGATTGCTTCCAGTACGGTTTCTATCGCTTCTTCGTTGCTCTGGATATTGGGAGCGAAGCCGCCCTCGTCACCTACATTGGTGCTGAACCCTTTTTTCTTAAGTACATTTTTGAGGGTATGAAATATTTCAACGCCCCAGCGCAGTCCTTCGCTGAACGTGGTGGCGCCGACGGGCATTACCATGAATTCCTGGAAATCGATTTTATTGTCGGCATGCGCCCCCCCGTTCAGGATATTCATCATCGGGATGGGGAGCGTACGGGCATTGGTGCCACCGATATAACGGTAGAGCGGCAGGTTGGTCTCCTGGGCGGCTGCTTTGGCAATGGCCATACTAACGGCGAGCATGGCATTAGCGCCAAGCTTGGATTTGTTCGGTGTGCCATCGAGTTCGATCAGCATCTTGTCCGCGAGGGCCTGTTCCCCCACTTCAAAGCCCAGTAGCTTTTCTGCAATCGTATCGTTTACATTTTTAACGGCCTGCAGCACGCCTTTGCCGACATATAGTTTTTTATCATTGTCACGCAGTTCCATCGCTTCGTGGATGCCGGTACTGGCACCACTCGGAACCGCAGCCCTGCCCATTGCACCTTCGTCGGTAATGATATCCACTTCCACCGTGGGGTTGCCGCGGCTGTCTAGAATCTGTCTGGCATGGACTTCTGAAATGTAACTCATGGTTGATTTATTTTTTGAAAGGATAATGCAGTATCCCGGTGATAAGAAGTAATTGTCGTACAAAGAAACAGTTTTCAACGTATGCAGCAAAATAGGAATACCATTTTGGACCCGGCTGCAACACATAGGGCAGCATCGTTGCGTCGCACCTTTGAACGGCAGGAACACCTGTAAGCAGCACCATCGTTTCTGCTCCTGCGCACATGGCGCAGGGATCCTCACTGGCTGTGTAGCGGGGCTTTATACCCTTACGTAGATCCCCTTTCTGTGCAGGATGTAGCCCGCCATCCAGCAGATAAGCATCCAGCTGATAGCAAACAACAGCGCACCGGTATAAGCGCCGGCGAGGCTGAATACGTGCAGGTACAGCCAGCCGCCCAGTGGCCGGTTACCGACGGGGATCATATAGAGCAGCGTCGCGCCCAGTTCGCTCAGCAGGTAAATAAAAAGCGGGTTACGCCCGAACACCTGGAAGAATGGTGTCCAGCTCACAAATTTTCGGAACTCGGTGAGGTAGATAACCGTACCCAGGATGATGCAGTCCATCCCGGACGTGTAGAGCACAAAAGAACCCGTCCATAATTTTTTATTGATGGGTAAAAAGAAGTTCCAGCACCACGCCACGAAGATTAGCCCGGCCCCGGCCAGCAGCAGCTTACTCAGGCCTTCATAGCTTCTCCCCTTCCGCTGTACGTATTCCCCGGCCAGGAAACCTGCCACCACGTTGGCGAAAGCAGCCAGTGTGCCAAGCCAGCCTTCTGGGTCGAAGCCAATACCCTCACCATGGTAGAGGTGGGCATCGCCCATCAGCCATTTATCGAGGAAAATTCCTGCGTTGCCGGTCATAGTGAGTTCGCTGCCGGGTACACCAAACTGCATCAGCAGCACCCAGTATAGTAACAGGGATGCCATGGCGATGATGGCTACCGTGCGGGGTTTGAGGTAATAGAAGAGCAGGGCGCTGATACCGTAGCAAAGGGCAATGCGCTGTAATACGCCCATGATCCGGGTCTGCGTGATGGGGAACGGCAGGATATGGTGAAACCTGTCCAGTTTGAAAAAAGGGAACCAGTACATCAGGTATCCGAGCAGGAAAATGAGCAGCGTACGTTTGATGATTTTCCAGAGTACTTCGCTTTGCGACTTATTTTGCCAGGACGGCATCACGAAGCTCATCGCATTGCCCACGGCGAAAAGAAAGGAAGGGAAAACAAGGTCGGTCGGTGTAAAGCCATGCCAGGCAGCGTGCTGGAGTGGTGAAAAAGTGGTGGCGCCATTGCCCGTGGTATTTACAATGATCATAAAACAGACGGTGAGGCCCCTGAATACATCGAGTGCAGGAAATCGTTGAGCAGTTCCCATGGTATTGATTTTAAGTTCCGCGATAATTCACCGAATGTAGCCATTATACGGTCGTAGTGTATGCACGGTTGCTACTTTATGCGCCGAAAGGAGCATGCCGATAACACTGTAACTTGGCAAAAATTTCCAGTATGAAAAAGACCTGGCTGCTCCTGGTTCCGTTCGCGCTCTGGCTGCTTTACCTGGCTGGCCCCAGCCCTGCAACGCCCCGATACGATAAAATGATGCCGGTGGTACCGGCTGCCCCTGCGGCGCTGGAAACTTATATCCGTACCAACGAGGCACGGCATAAACTGAAGCCGGATAATGAAGCCCGGATTGTCTGGGCAAACGACAGCACGCATATCAAAACAGCCTATGCGATCGTTTACCTCCATGGTTTCTCCGCTTCCCAGGAAGAGGGCAATCCGGTGCACCGGAACATGGCCTCGCTTTTCGGCTGCAATCTTTACCTGTCGCGGCTGGCAGAGCATGGTATCGACACCACCGAACCCATGATGAACCTGACGGCGGAAAACAACTGGGCGTCGGCAAAGGAGGCACTGGCAATCGGCGAACAGCTGGGCAACAAAGTGATCCTGATGGGTACATCAACCGGGGGCACCAATGCACTGCAGCTTGCCGCTGCTTATCCCGGTCATGTGTATGCGCTGATCCTGATGTCGCCTAATATAGCCATCAACAATGATAAGGCCTACCTGCTGAACAATCACTGGGGAACAAAAATTGCGGAATGGGTAACGGGTAACGACCACAACGTGTCAGCAGATACCGGCCGGCTGTACCGGCAATACTGGTATTACCGCTACCCGTTCCATGGTACGGCGGCGCTGGAAGAAATACTGGAAACCAGCATGACCAAAGAAACATTTGAAAGGGTGCGTCAGCCGGTGCTGCTGCTGTATTACTATAAAGATGCCGCTCACCAGGATCCGGTCATCAGTGTTCCTGCAGCCTTAAAGATGTTTGATGAACTGGGCACACCGGTTGCACTCAAACGCAAACAGGCGATTCCGGGTGCAGGTAACCACGTGATAGGTTCATCGCTCCGGTCCCATGATGTGCCGGGCGTGGAAAAGGCAGTTGCTTCATTTATGTACAGTGTATTGCATATGACGCCGGCTCGCTGATTCCGGCTGTCCATAAAAAAACCCCCGGGGAAAAATCCCGGGGGTTTTTTATTGTCCACTGTAATTAACGCGATCTGATGAATTTCCTTGTAATCACTTCATCGGTCAGTTGTACCCTTACCAGGTAAATACCCGGCGGAACGATGGAGATATTGATGTTTACAAGGTTGTTACCGGCATTGAGGCTGACGTTCTGGTGAGCAACCACTTTTCCATCGGCGCTCATCACTTCAATATCAGTTCGGGTAGCCTGCTGCAGCGAAACCGCGAGTACCATATTGGAGCCCACTACCGGGTTAGGTCTTACCTGCACATCCGTGGTCGCCGGGATCTTGACAGATTTCAATACGCTGTACTCAGTACGCCCGTCTTTGTCAAGCCTGCGGATGCGGTAGAAATGGGTGCCCGGTGCAAGGCCTGTATGGATAAAGCTGTAATTGTTTTCTCCGGAGAAATTATTGGCATTTACACTGCCAACGGCGGAAAAGGTTACCCCGTTGAATGAATGTTCCACAACATATTTATCAACGTTAACCTCGTCAGCTGTCTTCCATTTCAGGAGGGCGTTGTTGCCCGAAGCATCTGCGGTGAAGCCGAGCCATACGGCCGGAAGAGCACTGTTGACATTGTTGGTGATAACCGTAAAGGCTGCCCCATCGGGTAAGGTGGCACCCGTGAATGTGATTTTCTTGCCGGAAGCCGATGTGGCTGCGAAGAAAGCCAGTGTTCCATTGTAGGTGGTGTCGCCGGTGGGGGAAACCATCAGGAAATAATTGCTGACGGTTGAACCTCCCGACTGGTTGCCCAGGCCGGTGGTGTCAAAACTGAGTACTACCGGTCCTACCGACCCGGTGTTGGCAACGAGCCAGTTTCTGCCTACGCGGGTGTCGCCCTCAACAAGCGGGTTGCTCTCGCCGGTAACAATCACATGCTGTGCCAGCGTAGCGGCACTATTTCCGATGACCAGGAATTGTTTGTTGCTTAGATTAGTAGTGGCAGACAATACGATATTGCCTTTACCGGATTGCCCGGTACCATCACCGCTTCCGGTGTTCATGCTGTTAGACATCTTCTGCACCAGTGCAGACGCACTGTCCGTGCCGATTCCGAAAACATCATTCTGGAATTTAGCACGGGCGGTCCAGAATACGGTGATGCCGTCAGAGGCGGTATAGTTCACCGGTGTGGTGGTATTGCCAAGGGTCGCACCGTATTTCAGGGCGAGATAGGATTCAATCCTGTTTTCTTTTCCTGCATCCACGGTGGAGTCGAGCAGGTAGATCACTTCAGCAACCTTACCATCCAGTGTGCTCGCGGCGTTGTCACGGTTGTAGATACCCACGTTGAAATCGCTGCTGTTCCCGTTGAGGGTGGCGACATGGTTGGTATTGGCCAACACGACCCCGTTTTTCCGGATATCCTGTTTGTTGCCGCTCGCGGTATTGTTGAGGTTGTCTTTACTGAATGACCACAAGGCTGGCTGGTTGGCCACAATGGCATTATTGGCCGTAGTGATGGCATTAAACCCGTCACCGGCGTACCAGCGCATTACGCCATTGGGCTGTGCAGAGATACTGAGTTCGCTGCCGGAATACCCTTCGGCAATCAAATACTGAGAGGTGGAAACAGTATTAAATTTGGCCACTGCATAGATGTGTGCCGCATTGTGAACAGCGGTACCGGCAAAGCCAAGTCTTACCTGGTTGAAATCCTTGGTGCTGCCGGGCAGGTAAGAAACAACCGGGTTGAAGTTGATATTGTCTGCGGCGTTGTTTTTCAGCGTAGGCTGCCACAGCGTGCTGTCCTGCACCAGGGAGTAACCATTAAAATCTTTATTGGACCAGACTGCTACCGGGCTGCCATCGGTACCGGGTACTTCGTTGGCTTTCACCCATAGTGTAGTATTGCCAAACGTGCCGCCGGGAGAAGGCTGTGGCGTATATTTCACCAGCGTAACCTGGTCGATGGCGAAATCATTGCCTGCACCGTTGACGGTACTGTCTACCAGTGCCGGCTGGAAGCTGGTGTTTGACCCGGAATTCCAGATATAGCTGAACTTCTGCCAGCTCACATTGCCCGCCTGGTTCGCCTGAACCGGGATGGATGTCAGCGGCTGATCATTAATCAGCGGAACAATAGTAGCCGGGGCAAAAGGCAACCCATCGATATTGATGCGGTGGGTGGCCTGGTTAGCCAGGTAGAAACTGAAGATGTAATTGGTGTTGGGCGTTACGGTAATGGGGTTATTCTGCCGCCAGATCTGGTCTCCCTTGTGGTAGGTACAGGTGGTAGTCACCCCGTTGATGGTATAATTAACGCTGGTGTTGTGTAAGAGAAAGCGGCCGCCCTGGTTGCCGGTGGCATCCTGGGAAAATAATTCAGTAGCATCCACAAAAGAACCATTCAGGCAATTCGTATTCTGGAAATTGTATACAGAGGTGGTGCTGTTGGCGCCAAACACGGAATAGAAGGGCGGGGGGGTGGTTTCGAAGCCTTCTGAGAACACGGTATCCAGGCTGCAGGCTTTCACGCTGATAACAACCGGGCTGGGTGTCCAGTCGGACCAGTTATCGCCGGCGTTTCTTTTGAAATGCACACGGTAAGTTCCGGCCTGGGTGGCTGTGTAGCTGTACGTTGTAGCTCCGGGAATTGAAGCAAACCCGCCGCCGTTATCCAATTGCCATTCATAGGCAGCGAACCCCGGGGTAAGTTCCATTTTTGAACTTACGGGCTGACCTGTACAATATTGGGTCTTATGAAAGTACACCAGCGGCTGTGCCTTGTGGGCTGCATTCCACCGCGTAATCATGATAAGCCGGTTAAAAATATCCAACCGGTTCCATTGGGTATCCCAAACCTGGTGCTGGAGGGTAGGATAAAAGCTGAAATACATATCGCCGCCTTTGCCTTCAAAGTCATCCCTGAAGTTGAAGACGTTCGACGGGTAAGGATTAACGTCCATACCACCTGCCGCAACCCAAATTGGCACCTGGATAAAACTGGAGGTGTTACCCACCAGGCTTTGCACCTGCTCGGGGCAGGAGGTAACTGTTGCTGCTATGCGCTGAGGGTAAAACTGGGCATAATGCAGTGATCCTATACCACCGGCCGAAAGCCCCATCGTTACCACGCGGTCGGGATCGAGGCCATTATACTGCTGTAATTTATCCAGGATGGCATTGATCGGGGTAATGGTGTTTACATCCCATTCCGCCCCGTTTGAATACAGCTGCGGGAAAAGGATAAAACCATTGAAATAGCCGGCATCGATATAGTCGGAAAAATCTTTGGCGCCCCAGTACAACTGGTCCTGATTTTCACGGTCTGCCCCGTTTAGATTGTAATAATTGGTTGCACTCGCCGCTTCTCCTGCGCCATGAAGAAAGATGATACAGGGATACTTATTGGCGGGATTGTAATTATTGGGAAACCGCAGTCGGAAAGAGAGATTGCCAATCCGGTAGCTCTTAAATTTCAGGTTGGTGGCAGTCGGGATCCTGTTTTTTTGTTTCGGATCATGCACCCACTTCTGGATACTGCCGGCGCCTCCCGGGATAGGATTGGTCAGGCTTCCCAATGCAGCCGTGGAATCAAATACGTAATCCCCGTCCGTCGGGGTCATTACGTCCTGGGCTTGAGACCGGACCGAAATGAATACAATGGATAAAACAATGAGTAAACGCTGGTACATAAATGTTGTTTCTTTTAATAATTACAGTGTAAAAGGACGGTGTTCCGAAGGATGGGATGGAATTAAAAAAAAGAAACCAGCTTTTATGAGGATATTAAAGGAAAGGGCTCTTCCGGTTGAAGATTATTCAGAATCAGTTCTTTATAGCCCCAGGCAAAACAGGAATTCTGAACGTCAGGAAAGTAAAGCTATAAATAAAAACCTAAGATCAAAAGCATTTCTCAACAATTTTACCCCAGATAAACGATTTACAGCAGTAAAGCGTTGGGTGATATGCCATAATTATCCGGGCCCCTTGTTTTATAGGGAGAAATGGCATGGCAGGCCAGGGTTCCCGGACAGGTCGTACTTTTGATCCCCAGTTGCTGCCCAGCCTGCTTGCCGGCCGGCGCGGAAGCAACAGGCAAATAAAGAAAGGACCATGGCAAACCGCAAATTTGTGTTTCTGATTAACCCGGTGGCAGGGACCAGTTCCAAAAAGACCCTTCCCGGTCTCATCGCATCGATGGCTGGGGCCTATAGCATACCTTTTAGCATTTTGCCTACCGTGGAAAGCGGCGATTATCATTTTGTAAAGCAGCAGATTAGAGAAAACGGCGTAAGCGACGTCATTATCTGCGGCGGCGATGGCACCATCAATACCGTCGTACAGTCCCTGCGGCATACCGGGGTGAACTTTGGCATTGTACCCCTGGGATCGGGGAACGGGCTAGCGCTGTCTGCCGGCATTCCCCTGCAGTCTGCCAGGGCACTCCGGGTGGCGTTTAACGGCGAAGCGGCGTTGGTAGATGGCTTTCACATCAATCATTCTTTTGCCTGTATGTTGTGCGGGCTGGGTTTCGATGCGCAGGTTGCCCATGATTTTGCCAAACAGGAGAGCCGAGGTTTGCTGACCTATGCAGGACAGTCTCTCAAAAATTATTTCAGGGCGAAACCTTATCCATTCTCGGTAGACCTCGGCAAAACGCATTTTTCCACGGAGGCGTATTTTATCAGTATCGCCAACAGTAACCAGTTTGGCAACCGCATTACTATTGCTCCAAAGGCCAGCCTTACAGATGGCTTACTGGATATTGTGGTCGTCCGAAAGATGAACAAGGCGAAACTGCCTTTTTCGCTGCTGCATCAAATCGCGGGGGGCAATCCTGTTTCAAGTCCTGATTCCCTTGCCCGATCGGGTATCATCTATCTGCAGGCCGACCAGTTCACGATCAGCAATCCTGCCCTGGCACCCCTGCATATTGATGGGGATCCTGGTGAAACGGAGGCGGAATTCCGAATAAAAGTGATCCCCGCCTGCTTCCGCCTGATACAGCCCCGGGTGAAAGGAAGCTGAAACTGGCTATCCGCAAGGCTCCGACCCCGCCATCTTTATTTCCTGGCGAGGGGCTTCCGGCCGGAAAGGCTGTCGGGTGCCGGCAGAAACCCGGAGAACCCGTTAAAGCTGCGGGTATTATTATCATTGTCCAGTGCTTCCCGGATATTTAACTTCTCCCGCTGGGTAAGGTGGAAATTCAGGGCGGCCTTGGCATCAGCGGTCCTGGCTTCATACTGGAAGGAGATGCGGTACAGGTTGTTATCCATGATTTCGGAGGTCAGCCCGAACGTATTGTCCTGGTTATATTCCTGCATTTTGTACCAGTTGTATTGCAGCAGCAGGAGCGGCTTGGTAACCAGTTCCGAAATATCTTCCGATTCGAAGGGGTCATCCCATCCGCCCGACTTCCGGTCGCGAATCTGCAATACCACAACACCCGCGGTATTTTTCTTCATCCAGTCGCTGAACACGTCAATAAAACGAAGGGCGGTTTCGGGGCCGTAATTATCGCGGAGACCGGCATCCATCACATCAATTACCGGAACCGAGGGCAGCCATACATTCGGTAATACATAGGGAAAGGTGGCATTCATCCGGAGCGCCGTGAGCAGCCGCATGTTCATGGGACTTTGCCTTGCGAAAAGCGCTGAAAAGTCGACCTCGTCCGGATCCGGCGCCTGGCTGCGTGTGGAATCATAATACGGCAACATCAGAAAGCTGAGTGGCTGGGTGCCGATAACCATCTTACGGCCATCGCGGGTGATGACTGCGTTAAAGAGCATCATTGGGGTCTTCGCGTTTTTTTCGTCCCTGGCAAGGTCTTTCAGCTGGCGATCCAGCAGGCCCCGGGTGTTTTCATTTAATTTCTCCTCGAATGCATACCCCCTGTCTTTGATATAATAATTGTTGCCGATCTTGAATTTTTGGGCGGGTGCGGCCATATCCCTGGCAACAAAAGAAGAAAAGGTGGGGTTCAGGAGATCTTTGGAAATGTCATCCACGTAACGGTCGCTGTACAGGTAAAGGTTTTTGCCGGCCGCTTTTTCGCGGGCCAGTTCACGGTAGTAAGCGGCGCCGAGCATACCGCCGGAGGCGCCTGTGATAAGAAAGGTTTTATCCATTAGCATGCCCCCGCAAAGGCTGTCCAGCCGCTGGAGTACGCGAAGGGTAAAGGTGGCACTGCGGGTTCCGCCGCCACTTACATTAATGATAAAAAGGTAGGGCTTGTCCGCGGCTTGTTTCTTCTTCCATCTTTCGAGTATTTGTATCATGTGGCTCTTATCGGCCTGCACCTGCTGGGGCGTACACAGTGTTTTCAGGCCTTCCCTGCTGTAATCGGCGCGCGGAATATTTTTAGCGTAATTCAAGCCATACGCTTTGTTAGTGGGGTCGATGACCTCGAACCGGTACAGTACATTGAGGAGCAGGATAAGCAGGAGAAAAAAAGGAACGCTCCAGCTTTGGAGGAAATAGGAGAACGCCCCTGCGACGGCAACCAGGATGGCAAAAAACAGGGTGATGCTGGCGGCAGCGGGCAACTGGAAAATATGGTGGTCCAGGAAAAATCCTACGGTGATCAGAAAAATGAAGGCGATGAACACGGATAGTACAGCTGCAAAATTATGCCGGCTGAAGACCGCGTCAATAAAGAGGCTGCTGTAGTGAGATACATCCCTCACCGGCCTGACGCTGACAGGGGAGTTCAGGTAAGAACTGACCTTGATCAGGCGGCTTCCACTGCTGGTGAGTGCCACCTGCGGCCGGTAAACTGTTTTGAATGCCGAACGGTTGTGGATCACGGCAGCTATCCGCTGGTTGATGGTTTTGTCGGCCCGGAAAAAGTATAAAAATGAGAACAGAATAATCACGGTAAGGCCCAGCAAAAAGCCACTGATCAGCAAAAATACCTGCCAGTTGGAATTTAGCTCGCGGTAATGGTTGAAGTAAACCGCTTCACTGAAATAACAAATTAAAAAGAAAAGCGGAATGAGGCTGTTATTGATACAGAACTTCAGGAAAGGATTGGTGGTGGTGGCGAGAAACTTGAAATGACGGCAGAAGAGGATAAAGGTGGTGATGTTCCAGCTCATGATGAAGACGCCGACCGAAAGGCCGACGATACCCGCGCTCAGGGCGTTTACCTTGCCAAGGTATTCCGGGGCAAGGTACAATGAATTTACCCCGTAGGCTTTCATAAAACTCCCCGCGGTGGCGCCAAACAGGATCAACCAGAACAGCAGCAGAATTTGAAACTTCTTAAAGTGCAGCAACAGCAGTTGTACAGCAAAAGAATAAAATATGGCCTGTACATACTGTTTCATGGTGAGCGATGAAAAAGTAAAGTACAAAAATTTGACCGGATATGAAAGTTGGCTGTAGCGCGGCGCCAAAGTTTAACCGTTCATTAAACCGGTACCTGTCCCATCTTTTTCTGGCGGATAAGAAATAGCATTAAAACTATTGTCAGGAGGTAAAGAATGCCGGTAACCTGGTGAAGTTCCGCGAGCCAGTCGAATGCCACCCAGTGATTGGCGACAATCCCCGGGCTGCTGAGTACCGTGCTGATCCCGAGCAGTACCTGGATAAATATTAGACCCAGTGGTAACCACTTTGCTTTGCGCAGGTACGCCGGTACTACAGGCAGGCGGGCGACCATCACCGTCCACGCAATAGTGAGTGCGAGTAAAATATAGGCAAGGCCCCGATGCACGAAATGCACGGTGATTTTATTTTCCAGCAGGTTTATTGCCGGGGTAAAAAGGTGACCGGGTATCCAGCTTTGGTTGATAAGGGGCCAGGTGGCTGCAGCGGGGGCAGCTTTATGGCCGGCCATCAGCGCACCATACACCAACTGGAAAAAAAGTACGCCCAGCAACGACAGGGTAAAGCGGTGAACACGTGGTGACGCTATGGGCTGGGTGCGGGGAACCGAGAGCCTGAGTGCGAACCACCAGGTATAACAGACAAGGACAAGCGCAAATACAAAATGCAGGGCGAGTTTCAGCGGTTTTACATACACCATATCGTCGGTGAGTCCGCTTTTGACCATGATCCATCCAATGGCACCCTGTATCCCGCCAAGCAGGAATAGAATAACTAAGGGCTTGATCATGTACGACCGCAGGTATTTCTTCGACAGCAGGTATACAAAACCGACGAGAAAAACGACACTGATCAGTCTTGCCCATTCCCGGTGAAACCATTCCCAGAAATAAATAAATTTATAATCGTGGAGGGTAAAATCCTGGTTGAGCAACAGGTATTGGGGCGTGTGGCGGTAGCGGGCAAAAGCATCCGCCCATTGCTGCGCGTTCAGTGGCGGCAGGGCGCCTTCGAGTACTTTCCACTCAGTAATAGAAAGGCCCGAACCTGTAAGCCTGGTAACCCCACCGAGAATAACCTGGATAAGTAACATCACTACTCCTGTAAACAGCCAGATGGCTACAGCGCTGTCCCCGCGACTTTTCACTTGTATCATTGCGCCGCAAAGGTATTCAGTAGTAAGTTAACTCCAGCGGTACAGGTGGTTTTTTATCGTTCAACGGTAAAGAAATCCGGTCGTTGAAGGGAACTGTTAAAGACAGGAACGGAAAAACAGAAATGCGCGCTAAACAATGCTTACTGGCCCGCTTTGATATAACTCCAGTGTTGCTCCTGTTTTGACACAACTTCCAGTGCGCCATTTGGAACGATGTGTGAAACGCCAGCCAGGGCACTGCTGTCAATGTTATTCTTCCGCATGGAATTGTTACATGCAGCAAAGCTGACGCCATGCTGTTTTTGTAAAGCCTCCATCGCGGGAAGCACAACAGTCTTATCTTTTACCAGCATGAAAATAGCCCCGCCGTGGCAGACTACTTCCACTTCGGATCCAGGGGCGTCTTTCATGATGTTGTTGATCTGCCGCAGCATGCCGCGCTGCACAGCCGTATCTGCCGTGGTAATATCATACACGATTTTATGCACAGCCGCTTGAGCGCTGCCGGCCAGGAAGAAAAATAACGAGCCGGTAAACAGTAGCAAACATTTCATTGTCATGGTCTGTATTTTTTAAAGCGTACCTATCGGTTGCAACCGGCGTAAGTTACTTCCTGGATTTGGTCATGGCGGTAAATGGTCCGTATTTATGTTGCCTTTCAGTGAAATGGTCGGCATAAGGGCCAAATGGGTAATCAAACGATTTCTTGGAGATATCCGGCCAGTCTTCCGGAAATTTTTTTGCCGGCCTGGGCATCGAGTTCACAAACGCTGCCACATCCCAGGCTTCTTTGTCGGTCAGCACCGGGCTGGAGGCCGTTGCGATGCCGTACGGCATGTTGGCTTTCACATAGGCGGCAAATTTTGATAGGCGGTACAACCCGGCGCTGACGTTGTAACTGTGGTCGCCCCAAAGTGGCGGGTAGAGGTATTCTGTTTTGTCAAATGCCAGCTGTCCGTTGCCGTTAGTGTCATGGCAGCGGGTGCACTGTGCGGTATATACCTGCCGCCCCCGGGAGGGGTCAGCGGCTTCCGGCAGCAAAGGAAGTTCGGTGACGCCCGCTCCGGCCGGTTTTTTACCTTTAGGAACATCCTGTCCCACCCAGGCAATCCATGCTTCCATCGCTTTTAATTCCCTCCCGCCTGTATCAATGGGATAGCCGTCCAGGCTTCGCTGGAAGCAGTCATTGATGCGGAAGGCTATGGATTCAATGATGCCGCTCCTAGGCCTTAACTGGGGATAATTGGCTGCCACGGCTGCAAAGCTGTTGGCGTAGGGTACAGTCCCGGCCCCTAGATGGCAGTTCTGGCAGTTCATGCCATTGGAATGACGGCCCAGGCTGCCGGCAGGCCCGTAATAAAAAGCGGTGTGGGCAACCAGGTCACGGCCATAGCGGATGAGGCGGGAAAGAGAATCGTTTCCAAGGGTAGCCGTATCAGGAGGTTGCCAGGTTTCCGGTTGAGTAGCCTGGACGGGGAGCATCACCGGCTGGCCGGGAGACGATGACTCGTTCCAGAAAACCACCGCTGCAACAATGAAGATCAGAACGGGGAACCAGTAATCACGGATGAATTTCAATTGGTAATTTTTTTGGGGACTGAAACCGGCAAGCCTGGCTTACCGGTAACCGTGCAGCCCAAAGTTAAGTGATGCGGACTTTGATCGGGCGCTGCCTCCCCTTCCCCGAACCGCTGTTTACGTAAAAGGGGATAATTTGTCGTTCACGGCTTGGGACCTTGTATTATTTTTGGCGAAATGCGGGTGAAGTGCTGAAGAATTCTTACCAGGAAATATTGCTGGAGGCAGGCTGTGATGAAGCCGGGCGGGGTTGTTATGCCGGGCCGGTTTTTGCAGCCGCCGTAATTCTGCCGGGTTCATTTTTCCATCCGCTGCTGAATGATTCCAAGCAACTCACGGCAGAAGAACGGTATGCCCTCAGGCCGGTAATCGAAGAACAGGCCATCGATTATGCTATCGGCGTGGTAGATGAAACGGAAATCGACCGGATCAATATCCTTTGGGCCGCAGTGAAGGCAATGCACATCGCCGTAAAAAAGCTTAAAAAGCAAAGGCCGCAGCTGTTGCTGATTGACGGCAACCAGTTTAAAAAGTTTCGGGGCATCCCGCATCAATGTATTGTAAAAGGTGATGGCCTCTATGCTTCGATTGCGGCGGCGAGCATCCTGGCCAAAACCTACCGGGACGATCATATGGTTAAACTGCACGAAACCTATCCCCATTATCAGTGGCAAAATAACAAAGGATATGGCACCCGCGTGCACCGCGATGCAATCCTTGCGCATGGGCCCTGTATACACCACCGCAGGAGTTTCAACATTTATGCGGTAGCCGGTGAGACAACTGCCGGGTAAGCCTATTTCCTAGGGTGCAGTTGACGAAGAAAGTAGGCAGCAACAGCACCGTAAACAGTGACTGCATTTTGAAACCGCATCCAGTGGTGGGTATCGTCGGGAATCATCAGTGTTTCATAATTCACCCCCTGTTTCTTCAATCTTCCAATCAGGTCGATACTTTCTGTAAAGGAAACATTTCTGTCGTCGTCGCCATGAATAATCAGCACAGGGGAGGTCCATGATCCGGTGGAGGAAACCGGCGACGACTGCCAGGCAACTGCCATCGCTTTCTGGTAATCGCCGGGTTTTTCATAGCGGTTAGCTATACCCGAGTAAGGTCCGTCCGGCCTCAGCCAGTTGTGAACCCCATGAATGTCTACCCCGGCGGCAAACAGGCGGGAGTCCCGCGCGAGGGCGAGGGCCGTCAGGTAGCCACCATACGAGCCCCCGTAAATGCCAATCCGGTGCGGATCGATGCCTGGTTGTTGCTGCAGCCACTTACCTGCAGTTCGAATATCCTGGTACTCGGCAGCGCCGGTGATGCCGGCATGCGGTGGCCGGTGAAAGGCAAACCCATAACCGATTCCCAACCGGTAGTTAACGGCCAATACTGTAAAACCCAGGCTTGCAAGATATTGATTAGACGCATAGGCATTGGCGTAGTAATCAGAATAATTCCATCCCAACAGCATCTGCCTGGGCGGTCCGCCATGTACATAAATGATGGCCGGCCGCGGTGTCTTTTTCTCTTTGGGTTCAAACAATTGCCCATGAAGTTCGGTGCCATCTGCGGCAGTAAAAACGACCTGGCGGGGAATAACCATCTTGTCTTCGGGAAACGTGGCAGGGATGTGGTCGGCTGCGAGCAATGCCGGCTTTCCCCCGGGTAGCGGCATGACAGCCGGTAGGGGTGGCCTTTTTGCCGTTGCACTGATGTATGCCAATGTACCGCCACCGGTAACGGCAGGCGTCCATTCCAGGCCGGTACCCGGTGTCAGTACCTTCATGTCGGCAGCCCCGGTACTTACCATAGCGATATGTCTCCGGTCAATATCCTGTTTGTCGTCACCCGTATTTACGCTAAAGACCAGTTGCCGGTTACCTGGTGCCATGGAGATATGCTCACACATAAAATGGCCGGGTGTCAGCAGCAGCGGCTTTCCGCCGCTGGCAGCAATACTGTAGAGATGTGGCCAGCCATCCTGGTAAGAAAGGAATACGATCCGGTCACCGGCTGCCCAGTGCAGGTTACTTCTTCCGTCAGTACCGGGCAGTGAACTGCGTAAATCATTACCCGATGACCACAGCAGGCTTGCCCCAGATTCGTCCACCCGGGTAGTAAAAATCTGCCAGGGGGACGGATGGGAAACCAGCAGCGAATCGGGCGCTCCGCCTTCCGCTGGCTGGCGGATGAAGGCAATTTGTTTGCTGTCTGGTGACCATTGCGGCGTATTATCCTGGTTGAAAGAAGGATCAATAAATGCGATATGTGCAGCTGCGCCGTTGTAATAACCAACCAGGGAATGACCGGTGCGCTGTACGGTAAAGGCAATGCTACCGGCGTCAGGCGCCCATTGCAGCTGGCTGACCATCCCCCTGGTACTGAACATTTGTTTTGCAGCGCCGGCGCTGTCGATAGCCACCATCCATACCTGCCCGGCTTTCACATAGGCGACCTGGTTGCGGGCATTCACAACTGGGTAGTCGCCTTCTGATAAATAGGTTACGGGGCCGCCTCCAAACGGCACGGCCGCGACCTGCACTTTAAAAGGTTCTTTACCTTCCAGCGGGTTGACCGGCAGCCCGGAATCCCAATTGGCGCCGTGATCGCCACCCCGCGCAAAGACCAGCCAGCGGCCGTCGGGCGAAAAGGAGAGGCTGCTGATTTCCTGGCCGTTGTCCGTATCAAAGAAAGTCAGCTGCCGGGGACTGTATGCCGGCCCTTCGGCAATAAAAATGTTGCGCTTCCCCTGTTCGTCCAGGGTCCAGGCCAGCCGGTCCATGTTCGTTGCGGCACGGAGATTTGCCGTGAAAGGGTAGGACTTGAATGCGTCGAAGCCGGGCTGTTGCGCGGCCAGGTAAACGGGGAGCAGCAAAAGAAAAGCAATATTTTTCATGTTAGCTGGATAATGCAGTGGATCAGGGTTGCATATTGGCCTTAAATACGCGTATAAAATTTTCTCCTAGTATTTTACGAACGTCCGATGTGGAATAGCCCCGGTCGAGGAGCGCCTTTGTCACCAGCGGGAAATCCTGCACGCCGTTCAGGCCGAGGGGTGGTGCTTCGATGCCGTCAAAATCGGAACCGAGCCCCACATGGTCCACGCCAATCAGCTGCACCATATGGTCGATATGATCAATGAGCAGGGAAAGAGGCGCACGAAGATTTTCGGCTTCAGCGGGATATTTTTTAGCGAGGAACTCCTCCGTTTCATAGCCTGCCCATTTCAGGGCGTCCAGTGAATCTTTTTCCGCCTGGTGCGCGGAGAGGAATGCTTTCTTTTTCGTGGCAAAATTGCTGTCCAGAAACCCTGAATAAAAATTTACATGAATCACCCCGCCATTTTTTCCTATCGCACGGATCTGGTCATCCTTCAGGTTACGCGGCACGGGGCATAGACTCCAGGCGCAGCTGTGCGATACTATCACGGGCTTCGTCACAATACCAATGGCATCCCAGAACGTTTGTTCGCCGACGTGTGAAAGATCGACCATCATGCCGAGGTCGTTCATGTGCCGGACAATCTGTTTCCCGGAATCGGTTAATCCTTTTTGACCAAAAGGAAGTTTATTGCTGCTTTCATCCGCCGCAGAACTGGCCCATTCTGTGGAGTTGTTCCAGGTAAGCGTCATGTACCGCGCACCGCGCCGGAAGAGGCTGTCGAGATAGCCGATATGGTTCTCTATCATATGGCCGCCTTCCACGCCTATCATGCAGGCTATTTTTTTTGTTGCTAGTGACTGCTGCAATTCGGCAGGATTACGGACCATCATCAGGGTTGATGGATGTCTTGCCACAATTGCGTACAGCGAATCAATTTCAATATTGGCAAAGACGAAAGCCGTGTCTTTCCCAAACTTCTCGTTGCAGAAGATCGAAAAGACCTGGATGTCTACCCCGCCGGTCCGCAGCCGCGCCAGGTCGGTGTGCGTCTTACCGGTCAGGTCATCGTCCACATTCATCCCTTTCATGGTGACGGTGGACAGCACATCATTATGGGTATCTGCGAGGATGGCCCGGCGATGGATGCTGAGATAACGCTGGGATGCAGCGGGCAGGCACGCCGTAAATAAAGCAACTAGGCTCAGCAGCAATGTCTTCATGTGGTATAATTTAAAAATGAATAGCCTGTTGGTTCAGGGTATTAAGGGTTATTGCTTAGCTGCTTCCGTTGCTGGCAAAGGCGCTTTACCAAGCCGCAGGTTTTTCCGTACATAGGTATACGTTAGCCGACAGCTTTCACGTTATACCTGCCCGCGTACGGGCGATAAATTAGTTAATATTACCATATAACAATCCAATCCCATGAAAAGAATTCTTTCTTTTCTTCTTTTGATTTCAGTTCTGTGCGCGACGGCGCAGCCGGGAGACGTAAAATCTTATTACTATCATGGCCGTAAAGCCACTTATCCTGTCAGCAATTCCAGGATCGTGATCGGCCTCACATCCGGGGAAACCGTTCCCGGGAGGTTGCGTAAACTGTCAGACCTGCTGGGTTTGCCGGACGCTGCCCTGGCGGTACTTCCGGGCAACCGGATGGCGATTGCGCACTTCCCCCCTGGATCCACTGCCATGAGGCAGGCTTCGGCTTCGCTTAAGCAGGCCGGCTTTGTCTCTTTTATTCATCCCTGTTTTACCAGCGCGTATGGTAAGGACATGGCCTCTGGCGATGCGTTTGTCGTAAAACTGAAAGCTTCGTCGTCCGTAAAAGCGTTTACTGCATTGTTGCAGAAATATGGCTGCAGCATCAAAAGGCCCTATGCCTATGCAAGAAATATTTACCTGTTAACGGCAGGCGCTGCCAGCCAGTACGATGGCCTGCTGGCCGCCAACCTGTTTTTTGAATCCGGACTATTCGAATATGCCGAACCCGATCTTACGTTGCTAGACGGACTTTTTGTGGCCGATCCGAATGATCCGTTGTACAGTTACCAGTGGGAACACAACAATACCGGCACCGCCATCCAGTACAGCGGCACACCCGGCGCTGATCTGAAAGTGCAGCAGGCCTGGACAATTAGTACGGGCGCGGGAATAAAAGTGGCAGTGATTGATGAAGGCGTGGATATTTTACATGCCGACCTGAGCGCCAACATGCTCCAGGGATTTGACTGTCTTTCCGGCACCGCCAACCCGGGAGACGGGCAGCCGCTTGGACCGGCGAGGGCGCATGGTACAAACTGCACCGGCATCATTGCGGCGGTGGCCAACAATAATATGGGTATCGCAGGTATTGCCCCGGACAGCAAAATAATTCCGATTAACCTGGCTGCGGCCAACGGATATTTTACCAGTGAATCAAACATTGCTGCCGGATTCGATTATGCCTGGCAGCATGGGGCCGATGTAATCAGTAACTCCTGGGGCGGAGGTACACCCAGTGATATCATTGACGATGCGATAAACCGGGCTGTGACGCTCGGGCGTGGGGGAAAAGGGTCAGTAGTTTTATTCGCCAGCGGGAATAATAACACCGGTATCGGTTACCCTGCTTCCAACCCGCAAGTGATTAGTGTAGGCGGCGTAAATATGTGCGGACAGCGGAAGTCGCCCGCCTCCTTTTCCTGCGACGGCGAAAGCTGGGGAGCCAGCTATGGCACCGGTCTCGATGTGGTGGCGCCCTGCGTAAAAATCGTCAGCACCGACCTCAGCGGCAGTGCCGGTTATAATAACGCGGGAGGTGCCGCGGGAGATTACTATTTTACATTCAACGGTACGTCTTCGGCTACGCCGGCGGCATCGGCAGTAGTGGCGCTTGTGCTGGCCGCCAACCCCGGGCTGACGGTAAGCGATGTCCGCAGCATACTCGAAAATACCTGTGATAAACTTCCGGGTTACACCTACAGCTCAGTGTCCGATCAGCCGAATGGTACCTGGAACAGTGAAACCGGTCACGGCCGGGTAAATGCTTTTAATGCCGTGCAGGTCGCCCTTTCCGGGGTTTTCTGCCAGGTACAGGTAAAGGCACAGGGCGCTACCCGCATTTGTCCGGGCGGATCCGTCACACTCTCAGTGGTAAACCCCGTGGCAGGCACCATATATCAATGGCGGAAAGACAGCAGTACTCTTACTTCTGCCACAAATATTTCAGCAACTATTTCCGGCAGCTACGACGTGGTGGCGACAGCTGCCAACGGTTGTATTGCCTATTCCGCACCGGTAGCGGTAACCGTTCTTGCCAATACCCCGCCGCTGCGGGCCGATGCGGGCATCGATACCTTTGTATGTTCCGGCACACCGGTCAGGCTCGGCGGTACCCCTGCTGCTTCGGGCGGTGCCCCATTTCTGCCAGCGAGTCGTTTTTTTGGGATGGACTGGCTGTCCAATTCGTTCGTCAGGTTTAGTGAAACTAATCCGCTTCACTACGACACTATTGCCAGGCAGGTGGTCACCGATGCGCAATACAATGCCGGCCAGTTTTTTGGAGGCGGCGACTTCACGCCTTACGGCTATTACGGCATTACACAGGAAGACAACCGCTTGCTGCGGGTGGACACTGGCAACGGTCAGTCTTACCTTATCGGCGTCGCTCCTGCACCGGCAGGGTACACCTGGTCGGGACTGGCCTGGGACCCCGCCGGAAAAAATCTTTATGGACTGGCTTCGGGTGCCTCATCCAGCAGCCTCTGCCTGATTGATCCTTTTACCGCATTGGTCAGCCCTGTAGCGACGGTCCCGGTCGGTGCCACGGAATGGCTGGCCATCAATAACAGCGGGGATTTGTACGCTATGTCCGATGATAATTATGTTTACCGTATCAACAAAATAACCGGCGCCGCCTTACGATTGCCAAACCCTGTCGGCGCAGACGTGATCTACCAGCAGGATGCCGATTTTGATCCATTAACCAACCAGTTGTACCTGACAACCGTGATCAAGTCTCAGGCTTACGGCAGCGATCTGCGGACAGTGGACACCGCAACCGGCAAATCTACGCTGATTGGTTCGCTGGGCGGCCTCTCTGAGATCGATGCTACGGCGATTGCGGGACCGGGGTATCTTTATAACTGGTCGCCTGCAACCGGCCTGAGCGATACTGGTGTTGCCGTTCCGGTAGCTATGCCCGGATCCACCACCACCTATAAACTAACGGTAACGGACGCCTGCGGAAATATATCCACCAGTTCGGTGACCGTAAAAGTGAGTACCCCCGCAGCTGCTTTCATCGGCGCAGCCAAAGACAGTATCGGGGTGGCAGAAAAACTCCTGTTGCATACCGCGGGTAAACCCGGTTATACCTACCAGTGGTTCAACAACGGCAGGGCGATTTCCGGGGCCACCGACAGCGGCTTCCTGGCCAGCTATGGAGGATCCTATACAGTACATGTTATCAACGGTGCCTGTGATAGCCTGTCAGCGCCATTTCTTGTAAAAACCAATGCACTGCTGCTTAATAACAACAACGCTGAAACACTTTGCGATACTTATTTCTATGACAGTGGCGGTGCCCTGCAGGATTATGGTGCGGGTGAATCCTTTACTAAAACAGTCCGGCCGTCTACGCCGGGCACCCTTCCACGGTTTACGCTGCTGGCCTTCGGATCGGAAGCCGGGCAGGATATGCTGAATATTTACGATGGCAGTGACACGCTTGCCCCGTTACTGGCCAGCCTTGTGGGGAGCCCCGCAATACCGGCGCAGTTCACAGGCACTTCAGGGTACCTCACTTTCCGGTTTACGAGCAATAGCTCCGTTAACTTACCGGGTTGGGCAGGAGCACTGGCCTGTTATCAGCCCACGGTTTATCGCAGCAGGAAGACGGGAGATGCTGCGGACAGCAGTACCTGGGAGATTAAATCCGGTGCGACATTCCTCCCTGCCCCGGGTTATCCGCGCTGGTACGACGACAGTATTATCATCAGCAGCGGGCATACCGTCACTGTACACAATAACCTGGTATGGGACCAGGTACAGGTAAAGCCGGGTGGCACGCTGGCGATTGACACGACATTTGCCCTGCGCGACGGCCCGGGTGCTGATTTGGCCTGCGACGGCACCCTGGCGGTGACCGGTGCCGGGAACATCAGTGGCAGCGGTACACTGGAGTTGAGCGGGGATGCCGACAACAGCACCGCGTCAGCCGGCAGCATCCGCGTAAACACGCTCGTGAATGGCATCAGGCCCCAAAGTATCAGCGCAAAAGGATCTTTTTCAAACCTTACGATAAGCAACCCCGCTGTTGCTATAAAACTTTTTGGAAATATGGCAGCAGACACCTTACTGGTGAATAACGGAACAGGAAACATTTCGGTGAGCTCAACCGGTACGGACGTGCTGCTGACAGTGATGAAGCAACTCGGCCTGCAGCGCGGACACCTGCTTATGGGCGATCATACCGCCTGCCTGTTACCTGCCGGTGCGGCGCTTTCCGGAGGCAGTGATGCAGGATTTATTTCAGGCCTGGTGTTGCGCGGCAGTACGCTGACCAGGGATAGTCTTTTCTTCCCGGTGGGAGACAGCAGCTACCGGCCGGTCAACCTGAGGGTTAGCCATGCCACGCCGGGAACCTTTATCTACCAGGTTAATGTAGTGCCGGGAAATGCGGCGTTGCACGACCTGCCGGCGACGATTGACGCTGTCAGCCCGGTTCGGCATTACGTAGTTTCAGGGGGCGGGTCAGCCACTACGGACTCCGCTATCGTCCAGCTTTCTTATGGCGACGGTGACGGGGTTACCGATACGGCCGCGTTGCGGATGGCAGGTGCTGCCGGCACGCAATGGCAGGATCTGGGCGGCAGCGGATTGGGCGGCCCGGATGGAACCATCAGCAGCCCGGTAAACCTGTCGGCCATAAACGATTTGGTGATGGGCAATGCGGCTGGCGGTACCAACGCCTTTGCGGTTCGGTTCATCTCGGTTTCTGCGGCATTGGATGGAAAACAGGCGGATCTGGTGTGGGTGATTGCCAATGAATCCGCGATAACAGGGTATACCGTGGAAGTGTCCTCGGATGGACTCAGTTTTTTACCCCTGGGCACTCTACCGGCGGCCCCCGGTTCAGCTGCTTTAAAACAATACGCGTTAACGGACAGGCTGCCATCGGCCGGGACAAACTATTACCGGGTAAGGATGACGGACAACAGGGGAGTCAATAAATTCAGTAAAACGGTTAGTGTTACGTTAACGGCCGGCAGGGACTTCGTGGTGTGGCCCAACCCCGCGTCCCGCGTCGTGACTATCCAGGATAGGGAGATTATGGATGCCGTACGGGTATATAACGGCAACGGGCAGTTGCTGGTGGATCTAAGGCCGGCAACAAAACAAATAACCCTTCCTGTCGGCAGTTGGGCGGCCGGCTTTTACGAGATCAGCATTACTGCCGGCGGAAAGACGGTGCATACCAAAATTATCAGGCAATAGCTTTCGCTGTAAAAAATACAGGGGCAGTACGGGGTTTATCGTACTGCCCTTTTTATCCTTATCCCTGTTCAGTCTTCTTTTCCGCTTTTGTCACCCACAAACCAGTGTTCCTTATTTTTGAAGAGCACGTTGAAGGTGGTGAGTGAGCCATAGATCCGCGTGAGATATTGTTGCAGGTTTACCTTGTCTTCGTCATTCAGCAGTTTGTGCGCATTGATTTGCTGTTCCATGACCCGGAGCCGGTCGCGCAGCATTACAATTTTGTGAAAGAATATATCGATAGGTATCTCTTTTGGTTTTTGCGTTTTATCAGCGGGCTGCAGCAGCAGCATACCGTTGATCCACCGGTCGCCGAGCGAAACCGGTTCTGTCATTCCACCCCATAACCGCAGAATTTTGAGTAATGACTGCTCCATAGCCGACGTGGTTTCCGTTTCGGCTGTCACGTTGTCCGGGATGATATCATCGAGCCGTTCATCTGTTTTATCGATTTCTTTTGTACCGTGATGGATAAAGGTGACGAGGTAGCTGGCATACTTCACAGCGGTGATTACGCCGGGCCCGTAAAGGGTATGCTGAAGCCGGGTTCCGGTTCCAAGAGTAAGCTGGCTGGATTCCATAAAAAGTCAGGTTGAATGATTGAGTGATGTACCTATAGCCTGTGCTAATGGCAGATATTTACTGGTCGATTGCCTGGTAAACAAGTTCGCGGAATTTTCCGGCGAGATCGCCATGTGCAAAAGGAAAAATGTTAATGAACAACTGGGCAACTATTTTTTCTTTGGGGTCGATCCAGTAAGAAGAACCAAACATGCCGCCCCAGCCAAACGACCCGGCAGATTCGGGTGTGAAAGCACTGCTTTCAGGCGTTATAATTTCAAAACCGAGCCCGAACTTATTACCGTGACTGAGGCCGAGTGCACCGATCTGGCTGGAAGTCATCATCCGGACCGAGCTGGCGGACAACAACCGTTTCCCGTTGTAGGTACCCTGGTTGAGCAGCATCTGCATAAAAGCGGCGTAATCATGAGCGGTGGAAGAAAGGCCGGCTCCGCCTGAAAAGTACGTACCCCGCGAATTGGGGAAGTTGCGCGGCAAGTCTCCGTTGAGGGTGAGGTGGTCGGCCATTTTGATGGCCCTGCCGGTTGAATCGCTGCTGTACAGTTCGGCCAGCCGCCCATATTTCTGGCCTGGGAGGTAGAAATAAGTGTCAGTCATGCCGAGCGGGGCGAAGATGCGGGTAATGAAAAATGTATCGAGGGGCATACCGGAAACGATTTCCACGATGTAACCGAGCAGGTCCGTGTTTAGGCCATAGGTCCATTTTTCTCCCGGTTGGTGGAAGAGTGGCAAGGAGCCCAGCAGTTTCATTTTTTCACCGAGGGTGATGGGCTGGGTGGTTATACCGGCAGGTACACCGGCTTTTGCATAAATCGCATTCGCTACCGGGCTACCGATCTGCGCATAGCCGATACCGGAAGTATGCGAGAGTAGATCGCGGATAGTGATATTTCGGTTAGCCGGTACCGTGGTGAAGCTGCTGTCTGCGTCGTGAAAGGTCTGCAGCACTTTTTGTTTGTTAAATTCAGGTATAAATTTGGCGACCTCGTCATCCGGCAGCAGCCTGCCTTCTTCAACCAGCATCATAATGGCTGCACTGGTGATGGCTTTGGTTTGAGACGCGATGCGAAATATCCGGTGAGTTGTCATTACCTGTTTTCTTTCTGCATCGTTATAACCGATTTCCTTGTAATAAGCCAGTTTGCCGTTGCGGTAAACGATGGCCACTGCTCCATTGAGCCAGTGGTTAGAAACGTACTGCCCGATGACAGAATCTATGCGGGCGAGCCGCCGTGCAGACATGCCGGCACCGGCCGGGTCGGTGAAAGGCTGGGCCTGCAGGCTGCCGGCCAGCAGCAGCAGAAAAAGTATACGCATGAGTTTTGTGGATTAGACAGGGAAGATACATCATGCCGGGAATTGCGGCAGCAACCGGGCCTAGAAAGATGGTTCAGGCAGGTCCGCACCGGGTTTAAAATCCTTTTTTTCTTTCGTACTCTTTCCAGGCCAGCTTGATGTATTCCGCAAATTCGTAGTCGGTGGCCGTGCCGGTAAAGTCGGCAGTAGGGCGGTATTTTTTCATAAAATCGGCCTGTTCTTCGCCAGTTAGGCGGGTAATTTTCCGAACCAGCGGTTTGGTAAAGCGGTGGTCGATGAAACGATCTTCTTCCTCCTGCAGCAGGCGTTGCTGGAAATGCGCCATCCGCCGGTTTTTCCGGAAATTGAACATGTTGATGAAGGCATCCAGGTCGAGCCCCACCCCGAAGGCGCCGGAGCTGGGATTGGAGAGCGACACGCCGGGTTTATGGAAGTCGAAGGCCTTTGCGTAGTCGAGCCGGTTCTGTATCGAATCTTTTTTATAATTCCTGGGGACCACCTTTACCTCCTTCAGTTCGGTGACGGGGATATTCAGGGATAGGTCAAACCCGTTATAAATGTTGATGGAAGACACGGCAAAGCGCGGCGAGGGCTTGTTGAGGTAAGAAAACCAAATCGAGTCACGCTCATCAACGAGGATGCTGTACCGGCCCAGTGAATCGGTGGTGGTGCCGGTTCCGCCGGTGCTGAGCACGCTTACGGAAGACAGGGGTTGCGTCCGGCTCATGTCAAACACCCTGCCCCGGATGATCACCTGCGCTGTAACGACGCCAGGACAGGACAGCCCGGCCAGTAAAATCACGAAAAGTATATATCTGTTCCTGCTAATCAAGGTAATTGGCGGTAATATTAAATCGGTTAGAAGAGCTGCGCAGGAAAAAACAGCGGATTAACTATTTTTTTAACATTTCCAGGGTCTTTTCAATGACTTCCGGATAATGGGTATGTTCAAGCTGCTGGATCTTCCTGGCGAGGGTGAGGGGCGTGTCCTGGCGATCCACCGGGCACCTGGCCTGGTAAATCATATTCCCATGATCGTACCATTCATCCACGTAATGGATGGAAATACCGCTTTCTTTTTCGCCTGCGGCGATAACCGCATCGTGTACAAAATGCCCGTACATCCCCTTTCCCCCGTATTTCGGAAGAAGGGCAGGATGCAGATTGATGATTCGGTTGGGGAAAGCCTTGATGAGGGCCGGTGGAATTTTCAGCAGGAAGCCGGCCAGTACGATGAAATCGATGGGAAAATCCAGCAGTGGGGCCATGTAGGCATCTCCGTGTACAAATCGATCTTTTTCCAGCACCAGCGTGGGAATGCCATGAGTCCGGGCCAGGTCGAGAACCGCGGCCCCGGGATTATTGGAGACGACCATCGCAACGCGGATGCCCGGGTGATCGCGGAAACGGGAGATGATGGCTCCGGCATTAGTGCCGGTACCGGAGGCAAATATCGCAAGCTGGACCATGGTCAAAACTAATGAAAAACGGCATTGGCCGGCAGTACCGGCGGCCGGGAATGCAACCTGAAAAGTCGGCGCTGAAAGTTTTTACACCGGGAACACGGCTGAGCCGGGGTACTAAATGCCGGTAAAGAAAGACAGTTACTAACATCCAATAGGGGTTTCCGGATTTATTGACAAATGTATGACAGTCGTTTAATGCAGATCATTAAACAGGTTATAAAATCCGCTGAAACCCACGCCAGTAGCGGGAAAAAAAATTTTTCCGATGTTAGTATTTTCTTGTAATCCTGTCTTATTTTTGCATCCGGTTTAGGAGGTTTTTCCACACTATTATCCTGATATTTCTGAGCTTATGATTAATCGCAGACCTTTTGCCCATAAAATCTTTTTTCAACTCTTTTTCTTACTTATTTCCGGTTGGGGACTTACAGCAACAGCACAGAATGGCAACGCGACAGTGGGAAAATCGCTTTTTGCCAACAATTGCGCGACGTGTCACAACCCTATTAAAGACGGTGTAGGCCCTGCCCTCCAGGGAGTTACGTCCCGGGTGCCCGACAGGAAGTTGCTCCACGCCTGGATTCACAATAACCAGGCGGTACTTGCCAGCGGCAACGCCTATTTCAATAAATTATACCTGGAGCGGAATAAGACCGCGATGAACCTGTTTCTCGGGCTGACAGACCCTGAAATAGATGATATCCTCGCTTACGTGGAAACCTATAAAGCGCCTGTGGCCGCTCCCGGCGACCAGACTTCTACGCAGAATGAAAGTGATAACTCCCTGCTGTATGGTATCCTGACTTTGATTCTGGCCGTCATCACCCTTATTTTACTGCAGGTTAACAGCAATCTTAAAAAATTATCGGACGATAAGGAAGGCGTGCCGGCTTTCGAACCGGTACCCTTTTACCGCAACAAGGCCTACATTGCTATTGTGGCGGTGGTACTCTTCATCATCGGGGGGTATTATACCATCCAGGCTGCCATCGGCCTGGGCCGCAACAAGGGTTACCAGCCTGAACAGCCAATTTATTACTCGCATAAAGTGCATGCCGGCATCAATCAAATCAGTTGTTTGTACTGCCACAACGGTGCCTACGAAGGCAAGCATGCCAACGTGCCCTCTGTTAATGTCTGCATGAATTGCCACATGGCTATCAATGAGTACAGCGCGGCAAGCGAAAAATTATACCGCGAAGACGGAACGGAGGTTAACGGAACACTTGAAATCCAGAAGGTCTATGCAGCCGCCGGCTGGGATCCCAAGGCAAAAAAATATACCGGTAAGGAGAAACCTATTGAGTGGACCCGTATCCACAACCTCCCCGACCACGTCTATTTCAATCACTCCCAGCACACGCGTGCCGGCCAGGTTCAGTGCCAAACCTGTCACGGACCTATCCAGGAAATGGGCGAAGTGCGCCAGTTTGCAGACCTGAGCATGGGCTGGTGTATCAATTGCCACCGCGAAAGCAAAGTAAATTTTTACAACGCCGAGACCGGGCAGGGTAATAAATTTTACAGCATCTACGAGAGCTTTCACAATGATTTGAAAAATAATAAAATTGACAGCGTTACCGTAGAAATGATTGGGGGTACGGAGTGTCAGAAATGTCATTATTAATCCCGGGTCGCCTGGCCGGCCACGCCGGTATTGCCTTCCATACTGAATGCAGCATATCAACACATTACCGAATTTTCACACTATGAGTAAAAAATACTGGCAGAATTTTGGAGAATTGGCCAACTCGGAAGGTTTCCAGCAGCGCGCTAAAGATGAGTTCCAGGAAGATTTGCCGTTTGAATCCGAAGGGCTTGCTGACATGACCACACCCCGGAGGGATTTTCTAAAATATGTTGGCTTCAGCACTGCGGCCGCTGCACTCGCGGCAGGCTGTGAAACGCCGGTTAGAAAAGTTATTCCTTACGTCAATAAACCCCAGGATCTTATTCCGGGGGTTTCCGACTATTACGCCACTACTTTTGTCTCCGGAAGCGATGTAGTTCCGGTTATTGCCAAAGTAAGGGACGGCCGGCCGATAAAAATAGAAGGAAACACCCTGTCTACCCTCACCAAAGGCGGCACCACCGCCAGGGTCCAGGCTGCTGTGCTGGATTTGTATGATACCGCCAGGCTGCGTTACCCGCTGGCTGACGGAAAAGAGGTGAGTTCGCTGGATGCTTTTGATAAAATGGCCGGTGATGCCATCAATGGAACGACGGTTGTTTTACTTACCCCCACCATTACTTCTCCATCCACCAAAAAAATAATTGCCGCCTTCCTGGCCAAATACCCCGGCAGCAGGCAGGTGCAGTACGACGGTGTGTCCTACAGCGGTATGCTGGAAGCCAACGGATCATCTTATGGCAAAAAAATAATTCCATCTTACCATTTTGAAAAAGCCAAAGTAATCGTGGGGCTGTCGGCCGATTTCCTCGGTGCCTGGCTCAGTTCGGTAGAATACCAGAAAGGATATAGTTCGCTCCGGAAGATTGACGAGAAGAACCCGGAGATGAGCAAGCACTACCAGTTCGAGAGCATGATGAGCATGACTGGTGCCAATGCCGACGAACGCTTCACCCACAAACCCTCCGAAGCCGCGGCAGTAGCAGCGGGCCTGCTCGGCGCGCTGAACGGTCAGCCTGTTAATGGAGTAAGTGCTACCGTAAAGGCCGGTATTGAAAAAGTTGCCAAAGATTTACAGGCGAATAAAGGTGCGGCACTCGTGGTTAGCGGAAGCCAGGACGTCCACGTCCAGGTACTGGTGAATGCCATTAACGAGGCCATCGGTGCCAATGGTGCAACGATCAACTGGTCACTGCCCTTGTTGACCAAACAGGGACTTGACAGTGAAATGGCAACCCTGCTGAGTGATATGGAAGGTGGCCGGGTAGGCAGTCTCCTGGTTTCTGATTGCAACCCCGTCTATGATTATTTCGATGCCGCCAGGTTTACCGCGGCGATGAAGAAAGTAAAGACGACCATCTCGTTCAACGAAAAGATGGATGAGACCACGCAGTTGTGCAGGTTCGTGCTGCCATCGAGCCATTTCCTCGAAAGTTGGGGCGACACGGAGATCAAACCGGGCTATTTCAGTATGCTGCAGCCCACCATCAACCAATTGTTCAAGACCCGCCAGTTGCAGGAGACCCTGCTGAAATGGAGCGGTAACAATACAACCTACCAGGAATACTTTAAGGAATACTGGATTGCGGCGCTGGGAAGTGAAGCGGCTTTTGATAAGGTCCTGATGACCGGTGTCTCCGAACCTGCTGAAGGCACCTCCACACCTGCATCAGGCGGAGGAAGTTTCAGCGCGGCCTCGGTTAGTGAAGCTAGTGCCGGCGTCAGCAATATGAAAAAGGGAGGCAAATACGAACTGTTCCTTTACCAGAAACCGATAATGGGCGACGGGCGCCAGGCCAATAATCCATGGTTGCTCGAAGCACCCGATCCCATCACCAGGGCGACCTGGGACAACTACGTAATGATTTCACCGGCACTCGGTAAGCAGTTGCTCGGCGTGGACATTACGGATCGCCGTCAGGCTGATCAATTTGAAGTGCATCCTGATAAACCCATTCTCAAAATTAAAGCCGGCAACAATGAAGTATTGTTACCCGCATTGATTATCCCCGGTATGGAACCCTCCACCATTGCCATTGCAGTGGGGTATGGCAGGAATGCCAAACTTGGCCGCGCAGTATTGGACGCCGGTAAAAACGTGTACCAGTTTGCAGCCAACGGAAACTGGTCGGTGCCGGACGTTTCCATTGAAGTGACCGGCGACAGCTATAAAGTGGCCCAGGAACAGACACACAGCTCCTACGAAGGAAGGGTGGAAGTGGTAAAGGAAATGAAGCTGGAAGAATTTAAAAAGAATCCCGCCGAAATACTGAACGACAGGAAAAAAGAACTGAAGGCATTTGGCGGACTGGACGATTTTGCCAAAGAAGGTACCATCTACCCGTTTTTCGATAAGCCCGGCATTAAATGGGGTATGAGCATCGACTTAAACAGCTGTTTTGGTTGCGGTGCCTGCGTGGTAGCCTGTACGGCTGAAAACAATGTGGCTGTGGTCGGGAAGAGTGAAGTGCTGCGTTTTCACGATATGGCCTGGCTGAGGATCGACCGATATTTCAGCGGAAACCCCAACGAAGCTGACAGCATCCAGACGATTTTCCAGCCGATGCTCTGCCAGCATTGCGACAATGCACCCTGTGAAAACGTGTGCCCGGTGTCTGCTACCAATCACAGCAGCGAAGGGCTTAACCAGATGGCCTATAACCGTTGCATCGGTACAAGATATTGCGCCAACAACTGCCCCTATAAAGTTCGCCGGTTTAACTGGGCGGATTATACCGGTGCGGACAGCTTCTCCAACAACCAGGATCAGAAACTGGTCGGCGTACTCGACCCGGCTGTTCACATGATGAACGACGAACTGACCAGGATGGTGCTGAACCCTGATGTTACCGTGAGAAGCCGTGGTGTCATGGAAAAATGTTCTTTCTGCGTACAGCGGCTGCAGGAGGGTAAACTGAAAGCAAAAAAAGAAAACCGTGTACTGCAGGACAGTGATGCGAGAACAGCCTGCCAGCAGGCCTGCTCCGCGGATTCCATTGTATTCGGCAACGTGAATAATAAGGACAGTGAAATCAGCAACGTTCGCCGGGATAACCGCAACCGGTTATTCTATTCCCTGGAGCAGCTGCACGTGCTGCCGAATGTGAACTACCTGGCAAAAATCAGGAATACCGATTTGCTGAACGGCGTAGCGGAAGACCATGAAACAAGTATGCCGCCTTCGCTGCACCGCAAAGAACCGGCCTAGGCTACACCGGGCAGACTTGTCTGATCCGGGGTACAGGAATAAAGACAGAAGAACCAAACATTTTATGCGGCCGGTAATCGCCGGATGCTAAAAGAAAACCAACATATGTCATTACTCAGATACGAATCACAGGTGCGCCAGCCGCTGGTTACGGGGACCAAAAACTACCACCAGATTACGGAGGACATTCTCAGGCCGATCGAGATGAAGCCCACCAAGCTCTGGTATATCGGTTTTGGGATCTCGGTAGCCCTGCTTTGCTTTGGTATTTTTTCGGTAACCATGGAAGTCATATACGGTGTCGGCCAGTGGAACCTGAACAAGACCATCGGCTGGGGCTGGGATATCACCAACTTCGTGTGGTGGGTAGGTATCGGTCATGCGGGAACGCTGATCTCTGCGATTCTCCTGCTGTTCAGGCAGGGCTGGCGGACCGGCGTTAACCGTGCTGCTGAAGCGATGACCATCTTCGCGGTAATGTGTGCCGGGCAGTTTCCCATCTGGCACATGGGCCGGGTATGGATGGCCTTTTTTGTACTGCCCTATCCCAACTCACGCGGACCGTTGTGGGTAAACTTCAACTCCCCCCTGCTTTGGGACGTATTTGCGATTTCTACTTATTTTACGGTATCCCTGCTGTTCTGGTACGCCGGCCTGCTCCCCGACCTGGCAAGCGTTCGCGACCGGGCCAAACTGAAATGGCGTAAACTGATGTATGGCGTGCTCAGCTTTGGCTGGACAGGGTCCACCAAACACTGGCAACGCCATGAAAGCCTGTCGCTGGTACTGGCAGGTTTGAGTACCCCGCTGGTGCTTTCCGTGCATACTATTGTGTCTTTTGACTTTGCCACATCCATCGTTCCGGGCTGGCATACCACCATATTTCCCCCCTACTTCGTTGCGGGGGCGGTATTCTCCGGGTTCGCCATGGTGCAGACCCTCCTGCTGATTACCCGGAAAGTTTTGAAGCTGGAGGATTACATCACGATGGAACATATAGAGGTGATGAATAAAGTGATCGTGCTGACGGGCTCCATCGTGGGCGTAGCGTATATCACTGAGTTGTTCATGTCCTGGTACGGACAGAACCCCTACGAAGCAGCCGCGTTCAAAAACCGCTGGGATTTAACTACGCCTTATGCCTGGAGCTATTATATCATGATGGGCTGTAACGTATTGTCGCCACAGTTTTTCTGGTTCAGGAAACTTCGCCGGAACATCATGTTTACCTTCTTTATGAGCATCCTGGTGAATGTGGGTATGTGGTTTGAAAGATTTGTTATCATCGTTACTTCTATTTACAGGGATTACCTGCCCAGCAGCTGGAGTACTTATTACTTTCCGAGTATCTGGGAGGTTGGTTTCTTCGTGGGAACATTCGGGTTGTTCTTCACCTGCTATTTCCTCTTTTCGAAGTTCTTCCCTGTGATTGCCGTGGCAGAAATCAAACATATCCTGAAGAAAAACGGGGAAAGCTTCAAAATCAACATGACGCAGCTTGAACGGGAGCCGGTGGAGGAATTTGTGCATGAGCATATGCATGATCATGGCGCCTAGAAACAAAAAAAAGACCCACAGCCCCCGGGGCTAAAAGCATAAAATATGAGTGTAAAAAAATTTGTTGTAGGTTGCTTTGATCAAGAAACCACGCTTTTCTCGGCCATAAAGAATGTCAGGAAGAGCGGCTATAAAATCCATGACATCTATACGCCCTTCCCGATTCACGGGCTTGACCATGCGATGGGCCTGCGGGATACCAGCCTTCATACGGCAGGGTTTATTTATGGGATCAGCGGAACTTCCACTGCGCTCGGTTTCATCAGCTGGGTATTCACGAAGAGCTGGCCGCTGAACATTGGCGGAAAACCGCATTTCGCGCTCCCGGCATGGATACCCATTATGTTTGAGCTGACTGTCCTTTTCGCTGCCGTTGGCATGGTGCTCACTTTTTGTTACCTGTGCCAGATGGCGCCATTTGTTAAAAAACATCATTTTCATTTACGGGCTACGGACGACCTGTTTGTCATGGTACTGGAGTCGACCCCGAAAACGAATGAAGCGGATGTGCTGGGGTACCTGCAGAAACTCGGTGCGGTAGAAACCAATACACAGGAAGCAGAGACGGGCTGGTGGCTCGGCCGGTACGATAAGGAAGCAGTTCCTTTCCAGGTGAGGGAAGCCAACGTGTAAGTTCAACTTTTGAAACGACTTTTTATTTCAACACAGATGAAGAAACTACTTATCATAGCCACGGTAGCAGGAATTATAACACTGGCACAGAGCTGCAGTGACGTCCAGCGGAAACCCAGCCGCGTCTATATGCCGGACATGGCTTACAGCGTAGCTGTGGAAACGTACTCGGACCACAGCCGGCTGAATGATTCCAATATTTTTTACAACGCCAAACCAGTGCGCGGAACGGTGAGAAGAGGAGAGGATGTAATCTATCACTACGAATTGCTGACGGACACCACGGGAACCTATAACAAGTCGGCTGAACTGAAAAATCCGCTGCCCGCAATGGATACCCTGCAGGCGGTGGAAGCGGAAAGGCTCTACCTGGTGAATTGTGCCATCTGTCATGGGCCTAAACTGAATGGAATGGGTCCGCTCCATGCCAGGAGCGATGGAACAGACGGCCCCTACACACCCGCGCCGGCCAATTTCGTGGATCCCAATTACCAAAGCGGAAGAATTTACAATATGCCCGAAGGAACCATGTTTCATTCAATAACCTACGGCAAGAACCTCATGGGCAGTTATGCTTCCCAGGTGACGCCCAAGCAACGCTGGATGATTGTCAGCTATATCAAAGCGAAACAGCATGAGGCGGCAGCAGCTGCGCCGGCCACCACAGCCGCACCGGCAGCCGGTACGCCCGCGCCGATGGGGGCTGCACCCGCGAGCGGGCAGGCCATGAAAAAATAAGCAGTTAACAGGGATTGAACTATATAAATTATTCGAGCATGTCATTATCAAAAGATCAATTTCAGATACCGGGAAAGTACCGGGCCTGGTCACTGGGACTTATGGCTGCAGGCGTTGTGTCTGTAATTGTCGGCTACATCGTGTACGGAACAGGTAATGAAGAGCAGCAGGCCAGGTTTTGGGGCACCCTCCTGCAGAATAGCACCTATTTCCTCCTTATTTGTAATGCTGCCATGTTTTTCATCTGTGCCACCACACTTGGGATGGGTGCCTTCCAGATGGCGTTCCGCCGGGTAACTGAAGCAATTTCGGTAGCGGTGATTCCGCTCGGGGTGATTGCACTTATCGTGCTCCTCGCCCTGGTATTCGGGCACCAGCAGCATATCTACAACTGGCTTACACCACAGGGCGATAAGGTATTGATCGGGAAGAGCACTTTTCTCAATCCCACCTTTTTTGTGGTATGGACAGTCCTGGCCATCGGGCTCTGGGGCATCCTGGGTTACCGGATGCGCCGCCTGTCGCGCGAACTGGATGAAAACCCCCTCCCCGATATAGAAAGCGGGAAACGATATATTTTCAAAAACACCGTTTGGGCCGCCCTTTTCCTCGTGTGGTTTGCCCTGACCGTAGCCTCCACAATACCCTGGCTCTGGCTGATGAGTGTTGATGCCCACTGGTATTCCACCATGTACAGCTGGTACACATTTGCCAGTACATTCGTGGCCGGCCTTTCCCTTATTGCGATATTCGTCATCTACCTGAAAAACCTGGGCTACCTGGAACTGGTGAATGAAGAGCACCTGCATGATATCGGCAAGTTTATGTTTGCATTTTCCATTTTCTGGACCTACCTGTGGTTCTCCCAGTATATGCTGATCTGGTACAGTAACCAGCCGGAAGAGACCATCTATTTTATTGACCGGATTGGCAACCACCAGCACAGCAATGGCTTTGAGGCAATTTTTTTCCTCAACCTTACCATCAATTTCCTTGCTCCGCTGTTAATACTCATGCGGCGCGGATCGAAAAGAAATTATACCACGATGGCGTTTATGGCCGTTCTTATTGTGTTCGGGCACTGGCTGGATTTTTACCAGATGGTGTTTCCCCATATCACGAAAGATGCGAACGGGATGACTCATGCCAACATCAATTTATATGACATCGGGGTTGCGGCAGGTTTTGTGGGTGTGGTAATGTTTGCCACGGCCCGGGCCCTAACGCTGGCACCGCTAACCGCAAAGAATCACCCGTTCCTGAAAGAAAGTATCATTCACCATACCTAGGATTAAACAAAAGAAACAGCAGGGGATATTATTTTAAAACTTTGCATAAATTATTTATCGTTTATGTCTTTAACAACCATTTTTATATTGGCGATTTTGTTACTGGGATTCCTGATCACGTTCCAGATAGCAAAAGCCAGCGAGTATGTGTCGATTCTGAAAGGGGAAAAGAAATCGCTCGAGCAGAATAACCGGATCAATGGATTTCTCCTCATTTTATTCCTGGTGGGTGGATTGATCGGGGTATACGTCTGCCATGAACTGTTCAAAGGAAAAATACTGGGGGAAGCGGCTTCGGACCATGGTCAGAAAATCGATAAGATGCTGCACCTCACTATCATCATCACCGGTGCCGTTTTTGTATTGACCCAGGTGTTGTTGTTCTTCTTCGCCTTCAAATACCAGCATTCGGAAAAACGCAAAGTCTATTACCTGCCCCATAACAATACCCTGGAGCTGATCTGGACAGTAGTACCCGCTATATTCCTGACGGTACTCGTGGGCTACGGCCTGTTCTACTGGTTCAAAATCACCGGTGACGCGCCCAAAGATGCCATGGTCGTGGAAGTGACAGGGAAACAATTCAACTGGATTTTCAGGTACCCCGGTAAGGACGATGTATTTGGCAGAAAATACTTTAAAAATATAAGTGACAAGGACGAGAATACCCTTGGACTCATCTGGCAGGATGTGCCTGCACTGAACCTCAAAATGGACCGGGCAGCTCAGGACGATATTGTTACCGACAAGCTGATGCTGATCAAAAACAAACCCGTACGGTTAATTATCGGCTCACGAGATGTTATTCATGATGTTGGCCTGGTGCACTTCCGCATGAAAATGGATGCGGTACCCGGCACGCCGACCACCATGTGGTTCACGCCGCTTTATACCACTAAGGAAATGAAACTCATGACCAATAACCCTGACTTTGTGTATGAAATATCCTGCGACCAGATGTGTGGAAAAGGACATTACACCATGAAAGGCCAGCTGGAAGTGGTGACTCAGGCCGAATACGACGCCTGGATCATGAGCCAGAAACCGAATTACCAGACCGCGGTGCTGGATAAAATGAAAATGGAAAAAAGAGGTGCAGATACTGCGGCCAAAACAGCTGCTCTTCCTGTACTGATGCCCGGCAGCGCGGCACCGAAGACAATTGCCAGTGTACACTGATAAAAGGGGTGGAAAGAAGAGAATTTTATCTACAGATTAAACGAATGTTGATATGAGTAATGAAATTTTAGTTCCGGCGGTCGATACGCAGGTGTCACCTGGCCACGTTCACGAGGAACACCACGTGCATCACCACAAGGAAACGTTTATCACGAAATACGTCTTCAGCCAGGATCATAAAATGATTGCGCGGCAGTTCCTGATAACCGGTATTATCTGGGCTTTCATCGGAGGCTCGATGTCCGTACTGTTCCGCCTGCAGCTGGGTTACCCGGACCAGAGTTTTCCTTTCCTGGAAACCCTGCTGGGCCATTGGGCGAAAGGTGGAAAGATTCAACCTGAATTTTATTATGCACTGGTGACCATGCACGGAACGGTGCTGGTATTCTTTGTACTCACAGCCGGATTGAGCGGAACTTTCGCAAATTTCCTGATACCCCTGCAAATCGGTGCACGTGATATGGCCTCGCCCTTCCTGAATATGCTTTCCTACTGGTTCTTCTGGCTGGCGAGCATCGTGATGATATCATCGCTGTTCATCCAGACCGGACCTGCCAGCGGGGGATGGACCTCTTATCCGCCACTCAGTGCGCTGGGCGGTGCTTCCGAAGGGTCCAAAGCGGGCGTTGACCTCTGGCTCGTGAGTATGGCACTTTTCGTGGTTTCGCAGCTGCTGGGAGGGCTCAATTATATTTCGACCATTCTCAACATGCGGACGAAAGGAATGAGCATGACCAGGATTCCGCTGACCATATGGGCGCTTTTCTTTACAGCTGTACTGGGAGTGTTGTCATTCCCCGTTCTCCTCAGCGGGTTCATCCTGTTGCTGTTTGATCGCCATGGCGGTACCAGCTTCTTCCTGTCCGATATTGTTCTGGCTTCCGGCCAGGTGCTTCCCAACGAAGGTGGCAGCGCCATTCTTTACCAGCATTTATTCTGGTTCCTTGGCCACCCGGAAGTATATATCATCCTGCTGCCTGCCATGGGTATGGTATCAGAAATTTTGTCCACCAATTCGCGCAAGCCCATCTTTGGTTATATGGCGATGGTCGGTTCCCTTTTTGCTATTGCTATCCTGGCCTTCCTGGTATGGGCGCACCATATGTTTGTAACCGGGCTGAATCCGTTCCTGGGTTCCGTCTTTGTACTGCTCACCCTGCTGATAGCTGTACCCAGTGCCATTAAAGTATTCAACTGGCTTACCACACTCTGGCGGGGTAACATCCGGTTTACGCCCGGTATGTTGTTTTCGATTGGCTTCGTAAGCTTATTTATCTCCGGTGGATTAACTGGTATCTGGCTGGGTAATTCCTCCCTGGATATACACCTGCACGATACCTATTTTGTGGTAGCGCATTTCCATATTGTAATGGGCGTGGCCTCTTTCTTTGGTATGTACGCCGGTATTTATCACTGGTTCCCGAAGATGTACGGCCGTTACCTCAACAACACCATGGCCTATATCCATTTCTGGATTACGATGGTAGGTGCCTACCTGATTTTCTGGCCCATGCATTACGAAGGCCTGGCAGGTATGCCACGTCGCTACCTCGATTTCAGCAACTGGCAGAGTTTCCACCAGTTCGGCGGACTGAACCGCTTCATTTCAATCGTAGCGATGATTGTATTCGCCGTACAGCTGTTGTTTATTTTTAACTTTGTCTATTCCATATTTAAAGGGCGCCGGGTAACGTCACGGAATCCCTGGGGTTCAAATACGCTCGAGTGGACCACACCGATTCGTCCAGGGCATGGAAACTGGCCCGGAGAAATTCCGGAAGTACATCGCTGGGCTTATGACTACGGTAAAGACGGCAGAGAATTCATTCCCCAGACAGAGCCGATTGGGGCAGATGAGAGCACGCATTAAGATGCCTGGCGGGATGGCTGGTGATGGACCGGCTTCCCACAGAAGAGGAAATCATGATATGCCGGGAAGGCTGGTGATGGAATGGCTGGAGGCTACAAATAATCCTGGTTATTGAATGCAAAATACGACTACAGAAAGTTCTAGTTCTTTTACATTGGCGAGCAAGCTGAGGGACTACATGATGCTGGTAAAGTTCAGCCTGACATTCATGGTGGTCTTTTCAGCGGTAATCAGTTACCTGCTTGCACCTGAAATTATTTCCATCAGTCCGAAAATGGTCCTGTTGTTGTTTGCCGGCGGATTCCTGGTTACAGGCAGCGCAAACACCATCAACCAGGTGGTGGAAAGGGATACCGACGCCCTGATGAAACGGACTGCCAAACGGCCATTGGCCAGTGGGAGAATGACGCCGGAAGAGGGATGGACTTTTGCGCTGGTTTCCGGGATTGCAGGAATATTCATCCTCTGGTATTATTTCAACCTGTTGTCCGCGGGACTGGCGGCATTCAGCCTTTTTCTATACGCGTTTATTTATACGCCGCTGAAAAAGGTTAACTCAATTGCCGTGCTGGTGGGCGCCGTACCCGGCGCACTGCCTTGCCTGATCGGCTGGGCGGCCGGTCACAATGCCCTCGGCGGGGGTGGATGGTCCCTTTTTTCCATACAGTTTTTCTGGCAGTTCCCGCATTTCTGGGCGATCGCCTGGATTGCACACCGGGATTACTCGGGGGCAGGATTTAAATTGCTGCCCAGTATCGAAGGGCCTACAAAATATTCGGCCATCCAGTCCATTATCT
>JBBROE010000002.1:0-86995 GCA_038229695.1 Chitinophagales bacterium
AGCCCGGGCTGCTGACCGCTGATGGTACTCATGTTCAGGGAGAATCGGAAAGGCCCGCTTTTCCGCCGAACCGTTTCGGGTACCGGCACGCGGGGCAGGGCGGTGGCGAGTGTGGCTCCTACCGACAGTGTGAGGAAATTACGCCTGTGCATCATAAGCATGAATTGATAGGCACTAAAATAGGAAATTATATCGCTCAGCGGCTGCGCCGTGTGCTGTCGCTGAATGGTGCGACGCAACAACTGCTGCCAGGGCGGTGCCGCCGGGCACAAAAAAAGGTGACCATCGGCCACCTTTCACGAACAGGTAAGTGTTAGCATTATTTCTTCCCCATTGCCCAGATTATGCCCCCGAGAATGTGTTTGAGGTAAACGGGATCAACGAACGATTCCTTAGTATGGCCCATTTCGGTGTAAAATGCGCGGCCGCCTTCGTAATCATGATACCACGTCATCGGGTGATTGTCACCGTTAGCACCGCCGGTATAAGAACTTTCATCAATTTTTACCAGCACATGCACGTCGGGATTGAGGTCTTTGTAATTGTACCACTCGTCGAAGCGCACCCACGGGTTAGGCAAATCTTTCGTTGAGGGATGGGTGTTATCCACTACTATTAACTTTGCCTCCTGTTGTTTGGGGTGACTTTTAAAATATCCGCCAACGAGCTTGCCGTACCAGGGCCAGTTGTATTCGCAGTCGGCCGCCGCATGGATGCCAACATAGCCGCCGCCGCGGGCCATGAAATGCTGTAACGCCGTTTCCTGATCCGTGCCGAGGACTTTCCCGGTCGTGCTTAAAAAAACAATCACCTTGTATTGTTTCAGGTTGCTGTCAGAAATTTTGAGCGAGTCGGTGGTGCTGTCCACTGAAAAATGATTCTCTGCTCCCAGTTTCATGATGGCCACGATACCATCTGCGATGCTCTCGTGGTGATAGCCGTTGGTTTTCGCAAATACCAGCACCTTCATCGTTTTTTTGGCGGTGGGTGATGATGCCGCAGGGTGCGATGGGTTGCCGGTGGTAAAAGCGAGGAAGAGACAGAATTTCTGCAGGAACAGTAAACAATATGACATAGCGAAAGTTTTAATGTGGGTATAGGTAAGTGGATGCAGCCTGTGCTGTTATAGTTTTTTGATCCTGATATTGCGGTACCATACGGTATTGCCATGATCCTGCAAGGCAATTTTGCCCGATCGGAAAGTTCCCCAGTCAGGCATGGTCCTGAACTTACTTCCAGCGATGAGGTTTTTCCAGTTGTCGTCCCAAAGCGTGGTGGATACCGTGGTAACGCCATTGAGTTTAAGCTCCAGGTGCCCGTTGGAGGAAGTAATCTCCGCTTTGTTCCATTCTCCCACCGGTTTAACCGGTTCTGCGCTGCTTTTGATCAAATCGTAAAGGTCGCCTGCGCGGTGTTTGATGATTTTGCCGTCGGGGTGGCCGTCGTTATCCAGCACTTGCATTTCGGGGCCGGACATATAGGTCTTCTTGTATTTGACCGTATCTTCCTGTACATAGAAAAGAATACCGCTGTTGCCATTGGGAGAAATTTTCCATTCCAGCTGCAAGTCGAAGTTGCTGAAGCGCTTGTCGGTGACGAGGTCGGTTCCGTTTTTTACCGTCGTGTCTAACATCAGTATGCCGTCTTTCACTTTCCAGGTGGGGTCGGCGATGGTACTGCCGTAAGAATGCCATCCGGTGGTGGTGGCTCCGTCGAACAGGTTTTCCCAGCCGGTGGAGCTGGTGGTATCTGAATCCGGATTGGTTTTATTAATGGAATCGGCGAGGGTACCCTTTTCGGTATCCGGGCGGGCGGTGTTGTTGCACGCAACTAAAAGTGTTACGGCAGCGGCAAGCAGGCATAATTTCATGATCTATGATTTGGTTTTCAGGAGCAGGATATATTTCACCATGGCCTTCGCATCATCTTTTGACAGCTGGTCATGCGGTGTCATGGGTATTGAACCCCAATTGCCCGATCCACCTTTGATGATTTTGTTAGACAACATGTCGATGGTCTGTTCATTGTCCGGGTATTTATTGGCCACATCGCGGTAAGCAGGCCCGGTCACGGTTTCATCAATTTTATGACAGGTGAGGCAGTCGTTGCTGGTAATGAGGGCCAGCCCTTTCTGGTAATCGGGGTTTTTGCTGATGTCTCCTGCCGCCGGCTCACCGGGCTGGTTGGCTTTCGCCGCAGAGTCTGCCTGTGCCGTGGTAGATTTCGTGTCGTTGTTGTTACATGCCATTAATCCTGCAACCAGTGCAGCCAGAACGATACATTTTTTTATCATACAGATTTGTTTTGATCATTATTACAAGGAACAAGCTGGGATGGTTCTCCGAAATTACGTCAATCCTAAAACGGATCGGTTAAATTTTTCGTCGCTGCCGGTGCCTGCGAAGTCGTCAAATGCCTTGTCGGTCACACGGATGATATGGTCGCGGATAAATACCGCGCCTTCCGTTGCTCCGTCTTCCGGGTGTTTGATGGCACACTCCCATTCCATAACGGCCCATCCCTTAAAATCATAGGCTGCCAGTTTGCTGAAGATTGATTTGAAATCCACCTGCCCGTCGCCCAGTGAGCGAAACCGGCCCGCACGGTCGATCCAATTCTGGTAACCACCGTATACGCCCTGTTTGCCGGTAGGATTGAACTCGGCGTCCTTGACGTGGAACATGCGGATGCGTTCGTGGTAATTGTCGATGTATTCCAGGTAATTCAGGCACTGCAGTACAAAATGAGAGGGATCGTACAGGAGGCAGGCGCGCGGGTGGTTGTTTACCTTTTCGAGAAACATCTCGTAGGTGATGCCGTCGTGGAGGTCTTCACCCGGGTGAATTTCGTAGCAGAGATCAACCCCGTTGGCATCAAATTCATTGAGTATGGGCAGCCAGCGGTTCGCCAGTTCGGTGAACCCCGTTTCCACGAGGCCGGCAGGGCGTTGCGGCCAGGGATATAAAGTTGGCCACAGCAAAGCGCCGCTGAAGGTGCCATGCTCCGTGAGACCGAGGTTGCGGGAAGCCTTTGCGGCATATTTCAGCTGCTGGACCGCCCATTCTGTCCTGGCTTTCGGGTTATTGTGGTATTGTGCGGGGGCAAAGCCGTCGAACAGCGCATCATAGGCCGGGTGAACCGCTACGAGCTGTCCCTGCAGGTGCGAGGAGAGTTCGGTAATCTGCAGCCCCGCGGCGTTTACGGTGCCTTTGATTTCGTCGGCGTACGTTTTGCTTTCGGCAGCTTTCTGCAGGTCAATCACGCGGCTGTCCCAGGAAGGTAGTTGTACGCTAGCGAAACCGATGCTTTTGGCCCAGTGGCAGATGGCGTCGAGTGAATGGAAGGGAGCAGCGTCTCCAAGAAACTGGGCAAGAAAAATACCCGGGCCTTTCAGCGTAGTCATATCATTTTATTTTTGGCGTTGATCCAATCGTTGTTGTTACCGGCACTAACGGCCAGCAGTAGGCGAAATTTGTACCGGGCAGCGTGCCGGCAGGCGGCATCGTTGCGTCGCACCCTTCAGCAGTATCGCTTCAGGGAGCGGGAGCACTACATGGTATAATCGTGCCATTTCTTATCAGATTGCGCGGAGGCCACCACGTTATCGATGAAGGCCATGCCGCGGATCCCGTCATCCACCCCGGGAAAATCAAGCATTTCCTTCGTCGGGGTGGTACCGTCGATCCGGGCGGAAAGCGTGAGGGCAAAATTGCGGTAAATGTTGCCGAATGCTTCCAGGTAACCTTCGGGGTGTCCGCCAGGCGTGCGTGCGTTGTGGGTGGCATAAGCACTGAGCCGGTCGCCGTAATTGCCGCCTGCACGGAGGATCTGGGTGGGCTGGTCGAGCCACTTCAGCAGCAGCGTGTTGGGTTCCTGCTGGGCCCATTCGAGGCCGCCTTTTTCGCCGTAGACGCGCAGTTTAAGCGCGTTTTCTTCTCCTGCCGCTACCTGAGAAGCCATGAGCACACCGGCAGCGCCGTTATCAAATTTGAGGAGCACATTACCGTCATCGTCGAGTGCACGGCCTTCCACCATAATATTTAAGTCTGCACAGAGTTTAGTAATTTTTAATCCCGTCACGTATTCTGCGAGATGTGCCGCATGGGTACCGATATCGCCCATGGCACCGCTTTTCCCGCTTTTTTTGGGGTCAGTGCGCCAGGCCGCCTGCGTATTGCCCTCGCGTTCACTCATCCGGCTCAGCCAGCCCTGGGGATATTCCACCCAGATCTTGCGAATTTTACCAAATGCGTTGTCAGCGACCATGGCGCGCGCCTGCTTCACCATCGGGTAACCCGAATAGGTATGGGTAAGGCAGAGCAGGAGGCCTGTCTCTTCCACTTTCTTCTTCAATTGCCGCGCTTCATCGGAGGTGAAGGCAATTGGTTTTTCGATGACAACGTGAAAGCCGTTGTCGAGCGCCATCATCGCCGGGGCAAAGTGCGCGAAGTTTGGGGTAACGATGGTAACGAAATCGATCCGCTTGTCAGCCGGCATTGCCGCTTCCTTTTTAATCATTTCTTCATAACTCATGTATACCCTGTCTTTGGGCAGGAAGAGCATCTCACCGGATGCAACTGCCACGTCGGGATGGATGCTCAATGCGCCACAGGCGAGTTCAATCAGTCCGTCCATATTGGCTGCAATGCGGTGGATAGCGCCGATAAAAGCGTCCTTTCCCCCTCCTACCATACCCATTCTCAACTTTCTGTTCATACTACATAAATGTTAAAATTATTGAATAGGATTCGATACCCTGCCGGAGGTAAAACGAATGCAGGCGAAAAGTATGAAAGTCTTTTCAAAAAAAATGATCAAATAATAAATCCCAGCGTGGTAATTACAGAAAAATAAAATTACATTTAGCTCCGCATTTTCAGCCTGCTACATCGAAGGGTGCGTGCTGCCGGATTTCCCACGGATAATCCTGCAGTAAACTGCGGACTGCTTTTAAACCAACATGTAATAACGATATGCTACCTAACATTCAGAGAGACAAACTCTTCCTGGCCAGTTGCACTTCCCTGCTGGTAACTTCTCTTTCATTTGGAATCAGGGCCGGACTGCTTACCACCTGGAGCAGTGAATTTTCCCTGACCCATGAACAGATTGGAATTATTACCAGCACCGCTTTCTGGGGGTTCCCGCTGGCCATCGTTATCGGCGGACTCGTGGTTGATATAATAGGAATGAAGAAACTGCTGGTCGGTGCCTTCCTCTTTCATATGGTCGGTATTTTTCTCACCGTGGTGGCGCATGGTTTCTGGCCCCTGTTTATTTCAACTTTACTAATAGGTATGGGTAACGGCACCGTGGAAGCCGCCTGCAACCCACTCGTGGCCAGTCTTTACACCACCAATAAAACCACCAAGCTCAATCACTTTCACCTCTGGTTCCCGGGAGGTATCGTAATCGGTACGCTCATCGTCCATTTTCTCGGGCAGACTGCCCTTGCGCCGGACAATGCCACTACCCTGATCACCAACTGGCGGTTCCTGGTCGGCCTGATGCTTATCCCCACGCTGGTTTACGGATTTTTATTTTTGCGGCTAACCCTTCCCGTTACCGAACGCGTGGCAAGCGGCGTTTCTTCCGCCCAGATGTACAAGTCGTTGTTGAAACCCCTTTTCCTCATCATGATCGTACTCATGCTGGGAACGGCGATAACAGAACTCTTCACCGAGCAATGGATAGATGTACTCCTGAAAAATGTAACCGATAATGCCCTGCTGCTGCTGACGATTGAAACGGGCATCATGGTTATCGGCCGCGCGTTTGCGGGGCCAATCGTGCACCGGCTTTCACCCTCCGGGGTACTGCTCGGCTCGGCGGTGCTGGCAGCCGTTGGCCTGTACCTGCTGGGTCATACCACGGGAAACACCCTGTTTGCAGGGGCGATTATTTTTGGTGTCGGTGTCTGCTACTTCTGGCCCACAATGCTCGGCTTTGTGTCGGAGAACCTGCCTGAAACAGGTGCTGTCGGGCTGAATTTCATGGGTGGCGCCGGCATGTTCGCCGTATCCCTTTACCTGATTTTCATGGGTGGTTATTACGACAGGCTGCAACAGAGCAAATCGCCCGCCGCAGCCGGGCAGGATATTATCAACGTTACCTTTATCATACCCGTGGTGCTCATAGTGGCCTTTGCCTGCCTCTTTGTGTACAAACGCTCACAGCGAAAAATAATGATGCAGCCGGCCACTTAAATCCGGTTATTTTTCATAACGATGAATTTTGATTAGTATGCCAAACAAACAAAACCGGAGAGCAGCCCTCAAAAACCTGCTGGCTGGCACCGCAGCAATCGGCGCTACCTCCCTTATTCCGCACATGAGTTCTGCGGCCACCGAAAACTCCCCGAACTTGAAATTTAAAGGCAATATCAACCACTCGGTCTGCCAGTGGTGCTACAATTTTATACCGCTTGAAGATCTGTGCAAGGCGGTAAAAAAGATCGGCTTCAATGCCATCGACCTGCTTGGCCCCAAAGACTGGCCGATGATCCAGCAATACGGCATCTTCAGCTCCATGTGCTACCACGGCGGCAAGGTTAGTTTAACCAACGGCTTTAATCACAAGGAATATCATGAACAATTGATTAAAGATTATACAGATGTAATTCCTTTGATGGTTAAAGCCGGGTATAAGAATGTTATCTGCTTCAGCGGCAGCCGTAGCGGCATGGATGATGAAACAGGCCTGAAGAACTGTGTGGAAGGCCTGCAGAAAATCATGCCACTGGCAGAGAAAAATGGCATCATGGTACAAATGGAACTGCTCAACAGCAAAATCGATCACCATGATTACATGTGCGATAAAACACCCTGGGGAGTGGAACTTTGTAAAAGACTCGGCTCACCCAACTTTAAACTGTTATACGACATCTATCACATGCAGATCGATGAAGGTGATGTAATCCGCACGATTAAGAACAACCACGAGTACTTCGGCCACTACCATACCGCCGGCGTACCCGGCAGACATGAGATCGATGAAACCCAGGAACTCTATTACCCCGCTATCATGCAAGCCATCCTGGATACCGGTTTCAAAGATTATGTTGCCCAGGAATTCATACCGACCGGCAAAGACAATGATGAAAAGATTGCCGCACTGAAACAGGCCGTGAAGACCTGCGATGTGTAATTCAACCTTTTTTCGCCCCTGACGGCGTATCGCCTGGCTGATAAGTGTTCAGGGCACACTTTAAATAACAAGAAAATTACTAAACAAAGCATATGGCAGATAATACATTCGATGCGATTGTTATCGGCTCTGGAATCAGCGGCGGCTGGGCAGCCAAAGAACTCTGTGAAAAGGGCCTGAAGGTGATGATGCTGGAAAGAGGACGCCACATAGAACATGTAAAGGATTATGTGAATGCCACCAAAGACGAATGGGAATTTCCACACCGGGGCGGCCGCACGCAGCAGATGATCGAGGACTACCCCGTGCTGAAAAGGGATTACCCGCTCAACGAAACCAACCTGGATTACTGGTGCAGCGATAAAGACAGCCCCTACACGGAAATCAAACGGTTCGACTGGTTCAGGGGTTACCACACCGGCGGCCGTTCCCTGATGTGGGGCAGGCAAAGTTACCGCTGGAGCGATTTTGACTTCGAGGCAAACGCAAAAGACGGTGTTGCGATCGACTGGCCGGTACGTTATAACGAAATCCATCCCTGGTATGATTATGTCGAAAAGTTTGCCGGCATAAACGGCGCCAAAGACGGCATGCCGCAGTTGCCCGATGGCCAGTTTCTGCCTGCCATGGACATGAATTGCGTGGAAAAAGATGTGGCCGCCAGGATGAATGCACATTATGATCCCAAGTCGTTCCGCCGCATCATCATGGGCCGCAGTGCCAACCTCACCGTTGCTCACGAGGGTCGTACCAACTGCCAGTACCGGGACAAATGCTGGCTCGGCTGCCCGTTCGGCGCCTATTTCAGCACCCAGTCGTCTACCCTGCCGGCAGCAAGAAATACCGGCAACCTCACTTTTCGTCCCTGGAGCATCGTCACCAAAATTCTTTACGACAAAGACAAGAAAAGAGCCACCGGCGTGGAAGTGCTGGACGGTGAAAATAACAAGACCTATACCTACAACGCCAAGATAATTTTCCTGAATGCCTCGACGCTCAATTCAGCCTGGGTACTCATGAATTCAGCCACCGATATCTGGCCCGACGGCCTCGGCAGCAGCAGCGGTGAACTGGGCCACAACATCATGGACCACCACCTCGGCGTCGGCGCAGGCGGACGCGTAGAAGGTTACGAGGACAAATATTATTTCGGCCGGCGCGCCAACGGGCCCTACATCCCCCGTTACCGTAACCTCTTTGGCGACAAACGGGATTACCTGCGCGGTTTCGGCTACCAGGGTGGCGCGAGCCGCGATGGCTGGGGACGCGATATTGCCGAGCTGAACATCGGCGGTTCATTCAAAGATGCCCTCACGGATCCCGGTTCATGGAATATGGGTTTCGGAGGTTTCGGCGAAACACTGCCATACCACGAGAACAAGATTTATTTAGACAAAACCTTATACGGCGACAAGAAAGAACAATTTAAGGACCCAATTACCGGCAAGGATCTCGGGATGCGCCCTGTCGCGGATAAAAGCGGTAAACAGCGGCTTGACAAATGGGGACTTCCCGTGCTGGCCATCGACGTGGAATACAAGGAAAATGAAAAGAAGATGCGCAAGGATATGATGAACGATGCCATTGAGATGCTCACCGTGGGCGGCGTCAAAGACGTCCATGGATGGGAAGGCGATGGTACACTCGGCCGGGGTATCCATGAAATGGGTTCCGCACGTATGGGTAAGGACCCGAAGACTTCCGTACTCAACAACTTTAACCAGGTATGGGATGCGCCGAATGTCTTTGTTACCGACGGGTCATTCATGGTTTCAGCTGCCTGCCAGAACCCTTCGCTGACCTACATGGCCTTTACGGCAAGAGCAGTTGACCATGCCGTAAACGAACTCAAAAAACAAAACCTGTAACCAGTGGCAGCAGCACAATTCAGCATTTTAAAAAACAAAAAATCATAGTATATGCCAGGAGATTCACTGAATATCAATAACACGGCCAACGAACAGCACACCTACGATGCCATTGTCGTTGGTTCAGGAATCAGTGGCGGCTGGGCTGCCAAAGAGCTGACCGAAAAAGGACTGAAAGTGCTGATGCTGGAACGAGGCCGTCATATCGAGCATGTAAAAGATTATGTAAATGCCAATAAGGATCCCTGGGAATTTCCGCACCGCGGAGGCCGCACCGACGAAATGATCAAGGATTACCCGGTGTTGAAAAGGGATTACCCGCTGAATGAGACCAACCTCGACTACTGGTGCGTGGACAAAGACAGTCCCTATACGGAAGTAAAACGGTTCGACTGGTTCCGCGGTTACCACACCGGCGGAAGGTCCCTGATGTGGGGTCGCCAAAGTTACCGCTGGAGCGATCTGGATTACGAAGCCAATGCCAAAGAAGGGATCGCCATCGACTGGCCCGTGCGCTATAATGAAATCGCTCCCTGGTTCGATTATGCAGAGAAATTCGCCGGTATCAGCGGCTCACGCGATGGGTTGAAACAATTACCCGACGGGCAGTTCATGCCAGCAATGGACATGACCTGTGTGGAGAAGGATGTGGCCGCCCGCCTGAAACAAAAGTTTAAAGACCGTGACATGATCATCGGCCGTACAGCTAATATCACCGTTGCGCATGAGGGCAGAACCAATTGCCAGTTCCGCAACAAGTGCTGGCTGGGATGCCCCTTCGGCGCTTATTTCAGCACCCAGTCGGCCACCCTGCCCGCTGCCCGTAAAACCGGCAACCTGACCCTGCGGCCATGGAGCATCGTCACCAAAGTGTTGTATGATAAAGATAAAAAAAGAGCCACCGGCGTGGAAGTGCTGGATGGGGAAAGCAATAAGACCTACACCTACAATGCAAAAATTATTTTCGTCAATGCCTCCACGCTCAACTCTGCCTGGATATTGATGAACTCTGCTACCGACATCTGGCCCGATGGACTGGGCAGCAGCAGCGGCGAGCTGGGCCACAATATCATGGACCATCACCTCGGCGTAGGTGCCAGCGGGGTGGTCGACGGCTACGAAGACAAATACTATTTTGGCCGCCGCGCCAACGGGGTCTACATTCCGCGCTACCGTAATTTCTTCGGCGATAAACGCGATTACCTCCGCGGGTTCGGCTACCAGGGTGGCGGCAGCCGCCAGGGCTACAACCGCTCACTGGAAGAACTGGCCATCGGGGGCGACTTTAAAGATGCCCTGACCGAACCCGGCCAGTGGACGATGAATATCGGCGGTTTTGGTGAAACACTTCCTTACCATGAAAACCGGGTCTCCATTGATAAAACGCTGTACGGCGACAAAATGGAACAGTTCAAAGACCCCGTAACCGGTAAAGACCTGGGTATGCGGCCTGTTGCCGATAAAAATGGCAAACAGCGCCTCGATAAATGGGGCCTTCCCATACTCGCCATCGACGTGGAGTACAAAGAAAATGAGAAGAAAATGAGGAAGGATATGCTCAACGATGCTATCGAAATGCTCACCGCTACCGGCGTTAAAAACGTTACGGGAAGGGATGGAGACGGTACACTCGGGCGCGGTATCCATGAAATGGGTTCTGCCCGCATGGGAAAAGACCCGAAGACTTCTGTACTGAATAAATTCAACCAGGTATGGGATGCGCCGAATGTTTTTGTAACCGACGGTTCATTTATGGTGTCTGCTGCCTGCGTTAACCCCTCCCTCAGTTATATGGCATTTACTGCCCGCGCAGTTGATCATGCCGTAAGCGAGATGAAAAAAGGGAATATATAACGTATATAACGGTTAGGGACAACCGGCTAATTGTTCTGGTACTAATGATTGTTTATTATTGTTTGAAAATTTACTGCCATGCCTGAAGATTCCTTACACCTCAATACCAAAGCCACTGCACAGAATACCTTTGATGCGATAGTCGTGGGCTCGGGCATCAGCGGAGGCTGGGCGGCCAAGGAACTCACCGAACGCGGATTGAAAGTGCTGATGCTGGAACGCGGGCGCGATTTCGAACACATCAAAGACTATAAATCTGCGCCGAAGGATCCCTGGGATTTTGAACACCGCGGCACCGCCTCAAAGGCCGAGCTCAAAGACCGGCCGGTAATCGCCCGGACCTGGGGAAAGAGCGAGCCCATCATCGACTACTGGGCGAAAGACAGTGAAGCCCCGTATTACGAAGTAAAACCATTCAAATGGTGGAGGGCTTACCAGCTGGGAGGAAGATCAATCTTATGGGGCAGGCAGAGTTACCGCTGGAGTGATCTCGATTTTGAGGGTAATGCCAAAGACGGGTGGGCCATCGACTGGCCCATACGTTATGCTGACATTGCGCCCTGGTACGACCACGTGGAAAAACATATTGGGGTAAGCGGTTCAGCAGAAGGACTGGCACATCTCCCCGACGGGCATTTCCTTCCACCCATGGATATGACCTGCGTGGAAAAGGATGTGGCTGCACGGATCAAAGATCGCTGGAAGGGTCAGCGCCATATGTTCATTGGCCGCGTCGCCAATTTAACCGCCCCGATCGATGGTCGTACCGCCTGCCAGTTCAGGAACCGTTGCTGGGAAGGATGTCCTTTCGGCGGCTACTTCAGCACACAGTCGTCAACCCTGCCCGCCGCCCGCGCTACCGGCAACCTCACCGTGCGGCCCTGGAGCATCGTGTCTAAATTGCTGTACGACAAAGACACCAAGAAGGCGAAAGGCGTTGAGGTGATGGATGCAGAAAATAACAAGACCTATGAATTTTATTCCAAAATAGTTTTTGTAAACGCCTCGGCCCTTAACAGTGCCTGGGTGCTCATGAATACGGCGACAGATATCTGGCCCGAAGGCCTCGGCAGCAGCAGTGGCGAACTCGGTCATAATATTATGGACCACCATTATAATCTCGGCGCTTCCGGAACCATGGAAGGATACGATGATAGATATTATTACGGCAGAAGAGCAAACGGGATCTATATTCCGAGGTTTGTAAACCTCAATGGCGATAAGCGGGATTACCTGCGCGGCTTCGGGTACCAGGGCGCCGGCAGCCGGCAGGGCTGGAACCGGGAAATCGCCGAATATGCGGTGGGGGGCGACTTCAAAGATGCATTGACGGAACCGGGTAAATGGACGATGGGCATCGGCGGTTTCGGCGAACTGCTGCCTTATCACAATAACAAAATATCGCTCGACAAAACCCGGAAGGATAAATGGGGACTGCCCATCCTGGCTATGGACGCCGTGCTGCAGGAGAATGAGTACAAGATGCGGAAAGACATCGTATCCGAAGCAGCCGCCATGCTGGAAGCCGCCGGGGCAAAAGACATCAATACCCACGACAACGGCCATGAAATTGGGGACGGCATCCATGAGATGGGCAGCGCAAGAATGGGACGCGATCCTAAAACATCGGTGCTCAATGGCAACAACCAGGTGTGGGATGCAAAAAATGTATTTCTCACAGACGGGGCTTTTATGGTATCCTCAGCCTGTCAGAACCCTTCGCTTACCTATATGGCCATGACCGCAAGGGCAGCCAATTTTGCAGTGGATGAACTCAAAAAAGGGAATATTTAATCCAGAAGAATACCCACAATTGTAATCAAAAATAGCAATGCCGGCAGATTCATTACATATCAGCAACAGGGCGTCGGTACAAAATACCTATGATGCCATAGTGGTAGGCAGCGGCATCAGCGGCGGTTGGGCCGCTATGGAACTGTGTAAAAAAGGGCTTAAAACAATTGTCCTGGAACGAGGAAGAGACGTGCAGCACATCAAGGATTATCCGACTACTAACCTTGCGCCCTGGGAACTGCTTCACCGCAACAGCAACTCCAACAAGTTAAAGGAAGACCAGTTTGTGCAGGTCAGGGGCTTCTGCAATGAATCCAACAGCCATTTTTTTGTAAACGATAAGGAACATCCCTACACCCAGGTAAAGCCGTTCGACTGGATACGCGGTTACCACGTGGGTGGCCGCAGCCTGATGTGGGGTCGGCAATGTTACCGGTGGAGCGATCTCGATTTTGAAGCCAATGCAGCAGACGGTCATGGGGTCGACTGGCCCATCCGTTACCGTGATATTGAACCCTGGTACAGTTATGCCGAAAAATTTGTAGGCATCAGCGGATCAAAGGAAGGACTGCCGCAATTGCCCGACGGGGATTTCCTGCCACCAATGGAAATGAATTGCCTGGAAAAACAGGTAGCAGGAGACATCAGCAGAAATTTCAGGGACGGCAGGCGCATGATCATCGGGCGGGTGGCCAATTTAACCCGTGGCTGGAATGGCCGGGGGCCCTGCCAGTACCGGAATCTTTGTGACAGGGGCTGCCCCTTCGGCGGGTATTTCAGCAGCAACTCCGGGACCCTGCCCGTTGCATTCTCAACTGGTAACCTCACGCTCAGGCCACATTCCATTGCGATGGAAGTGCTGTATGATAAAGATAAAAAACGGGCAACCGGCGTCAGGATAATAGATGAACTGACCAAAAAGACCGAGGAGTATTATGCTAAAGTCATTTTCCTCAACGCCTCTACAATAGGGTCAACGCTGCTGATGCTGAATTCGGTTTCTGACGCCTTCCCAACGGGCCTGGGTAACCGCAGTGACCAGCTTGGCCGTAACCTGATGGATCATCATTATCATGTGGGTGCCGGTGGCAACTACGACGGCTTTAAAGATCAGTATACCTACGGGCGCAGGCCCAATGGTATTTATATTCCCCGTTTCAGGAACATCAATGAAAAGACCCGGCGACAAGACTATGTCCGCGGTTTTGGTTACCAGGGCGGTGCCTCGAGGGGAAGGGCAAATGGCGGGGAAGGCATCGGGGCAGCCTTTAAAGAATCACTGACAGAGCCCGGCGAGTGGAGTATGTGGCTAGGCAGCTGGGGCGAACACCTTCCCTATGCCGATAACCGGGTGACCCTGAGCAAAGATAAAAAGGACCAGTGGGGATTACCGCTCGCTGATATCGACTGCGAGTTTAAAGCAAATGAACATGCCATGCGGGAAGATATGAAGAACAGTGCCGCTGAAATGCTGGAGAAAAGCGGCATAAGGAATATTTACACGTTTGATGACGGGAAGGCTAACCCGGGCTTATGCATCCATGAAATGGGTACGGCCAGGATGGGCAGGGATCCCAAAACCTCGGTACTGAACCGGTGGAACCAGGTGCACGATGTACCTAATGTGTTCAATACGGATGGGGCCTGCATGACCTCTTCAGCCTGCCAGAACCCGTCCATTACCTATATGGCGCTGACAGCCAGGGCGGCCGATTATGCCGTAAACGAATTAAAAAAGGGAAATATCTGATGCCGGGAGACAGTACACATATCAATATCAACAACAAAGCTATGCAGCAGCACAGCTATGATGCCATCGTGATCGGCTCCGGCATCAGTGGCGGCTGGGCAGCCAAGGAGCTTTGTGAACAGGGTCTGAAAACGCTGGTGCTGGAACGCGGAAGGGATGTGCAGCATATCAAAGACTATCCTACCACCAACCTCGACCCGTGGCAGCTGCCTCACCGAACCCGCCTTACCCATGCGCGGAAGACCGATAACCCGATTGCGTCGCGTTGTTATGCCTTTGATGAGGCTACGCAACAGTTTTTTGTAAAGGACAACGAACATCCCTATATACAGGAAAAACCATTCGACTGGATTCGCGGCTACCAGGTTGGCGGTAAATCACTGATCTGGGCCAGGCAGACCCAGCGCTGGAGCAAATATGATTTTGCCGGTCCGGCCCGGGATGGTTTTGCCGTGGATTGGCCGATCGGGTACGACGATATCGCACCCTGGTACAGTCATGTAGAAAAATTCGCAGGCATCAGTGGCAATAAAGACGGTGTGGAAACGCTTCCCGACGGAGAATTCTTGGAACCCTGGGAGATGAACTGTCCCGAGAAACATATACAACAGAAAATACTGGCGAGGTACAAAGACCGCCACGTGGTACAGGGCAGGTGTGCACACCTGACGAAACCGCGGGAGATACACCTGCAGCAGGGACGCGGCCAGTGCCAGGCCAGGAATATCTGTTACCGCGGCTGCCCGTTCGGAGGTTATTTCAGTTCCAATTCAGCCACGCTGCCCTGGGCTAAGAAGACGGGCAATCTGACGCTGCTTCCCAACGCCGTCGTGCATTCCATTGTTTATGATGACCGGAAAAATAAAGCCACCGGGGTGGAGGTCATCGATGCGCATACGAAGCAGTCTACCACCTATTTCGCCAAAGTGATTTTTGTGAATGCCGCCTGCCTCAATACCAATCTCATCCTGCTGAATTCAACCTCACACAGGTTCCCCGGCGGGCTGGGCAATGATAACGGGCTGCTCGGCAAATACATTGCCTTTCACAACTACCGCGGAAACATAGACGCCACGCTGGAAGGATTTGACGATAAGATAGATTATGGCCGCCGGCCAACCGCTGTGATGATGCCCAATTTCAGGAATGTTTATCGCCAGGAAACGGACTTTTTACGCGGGTATATGGTACATTACAGTGCCGGCCGGGGCAGAAAATACGGGGGAGACGGAATTGGCGGCGAATGGAAGGATGGACTCACTGAACCCGGTCCCTGGTATGTGTCGATGATGATGCAGGGCGAAACCATTCCCAAAGAAAAAAACCAGGTGAGGCTCAGTCCTGATAAACGGGATAACTGGGGTATCCCACTGCTGGTAACCGACGTTGGGTATGACGACAATGATGAGAAAGTGATGAAAGACTTTTTGCAGCAGGGCGCCGAAATGTTACAGGAAGCCGGTTGTACGAATATTCATCCCTACGATAACGGAAGAAGGCCTGGCAACGACATTCACGAAATGGGTGGGGTACGGATGGGCAGGGATCCAAAAACATCGCTGCTCAACAAATGGAACCAGCTGCATGCCTGCAGTAATGTGTTCGTCACCGATGGGGCGTCGATGGTATCGACCGGTACACAAAACCCGTCGCTGACTTTTATGGCGCTCACCGCCAGGGCGGCAGGGCATGCCGTTGAAGAATTAAAAAAAGGAAACATTTAAAACAATATAAAACAAATCGATATGGACAGAAGAGAGCTTCTAAAAATGATAACGGTGCTGACCGGCGCCGCTTTTGTTGGTGGCGAACTGATGCTTACCGGCTGCAAGAATGAACCCGAAATTGGTGGAACCTCCTTCAATGCCCAGGACGTAGGCTTCCTGGATGAAGTGGCTGATACCATCCTCCCCCCGACAAAAAGCCCGGGGGCTAAGGCTGCTCATGTTGGCCAGTTCATGACAGTAATGGTCAACGACTGCTATGACAGTAAGGACCAGAAAACCTTTCACGAAGGGATCGGCAAACTAAATGACGCCAGCAAGAAAGCCAACAACAAATCCTTCATGGAGGCAACGCCTGCAGAACGGACGGCGCTGCTGACCTCTCTGGACAAAGAAGCCAAGGAATACGGGGCGAAGAAAAAGAAGGAAGACCAGGCCCATTACTTTACCATGATGAAGCAGCTGACCTTATTCGGCTATTTCACCTCGAAAGAAGGCGCTACAGAAGCACTTCGGTACGTTAAAGTGCCAGGGCGTTACGAAGGCTGCATCGAGTATAAAAAAGGGGACAAGGCCTGGGCCACCTAGTAATCCTGTTGTGTTTTTCTACTACCTATAGAATATATACGGCCGGCTTGGTGAATAACTGTCCGGTTGCGTCTGATGCCTGGTATCCGTTAGGTGCCGGGCATTTTTTATCTATGAACAAACCGGGCTGCCGTTACCTATTCAACACTGCACTATGAAAATTATTTTAGCCGGTCTCTTTATTTTTATCAGCTGCCAGCTGTCTTCCCAGCCGGGCCGGGACGAAAAACAAATACGCGATCTGCTCCGCAGGCAGACTGAAGCCTGGAATCGCGGTAACCTGGACGATTTCATGGAAGGATACTGGCACAGCGATTCCCTTCTATTCATCGGTAAAAACGGGGTTATTAACGGCTTCCAGCCCACGCTGGACCGCTATAAAAAGGCCTACGGCAACCATGATGAAATGGGCACCCTGGTGTTTGATATCGTCCGGCTCAAACGCCTGTCCCCGGAGTATTACTGGGTGCTGGGAAAATGGTTTTTAAAAAGGAATGCCGGAAATATTTCCGGGTATTATACCCTGCTCTTCCGGAAAATTGGCAGGAAATGGCAGATAATTTCCGATCACAGCAGCTGATACTGACCCGCCGGTGGTGCTGCTACAATAAGATTGCTCACGTTGCCGGTTGATACACCCCGGCAACAAAAAAAACTGACTTATGCTGTTCTTAATTCTTGGTCTTATCATTTTTTTCGCTGGTCTCAGCCTAAACAGGGGAGACGATAACATGCGCCGTTTCAGTCAGCCCGTCAGGATCGCCGGCGTTATCGCCATGCTCATTGGTGTGCTCACCGCCTGTGTCATCCAAATCGATGCCGGGCAGGTGGGCGTACAGAAATTATTCGGAAAAATTCAAACGAACGTACTCGGCAGCGGCCTGCATTTTATTAACCCCGCGGTAGAAGTGATCAAGCTGGATACCAAAACCCAGAATTACACCATGAGCGGGGTACAGGATGAGGGCAGAAAATCCGGCGACGATGCCATCAGGGTGCTCAGCGCAGACGGGCTGGAAGTGACCATTGATCTATCCGTGCTGTACAGGGTGATCCCCGTCGACGCCCCCAAACTGCTCACCGAAACAGGCGATAATTATGAGGACAAAATTGTCCGGCCCATAACGCGGACCCGCATACGCGATAATGCCGTTTATTACGATGCCGTAGCCCTTTTTGCCGGCAAGCGGGATGAATTCCAGAACCGGATTTTCCGCACTATTGAAGCCGATTTTAAATCGCGCGGGTTGTTGCTCGAAAACCTGCTTGTGCGCAATATCGCATTGCCTCAATCGGTAAAGACTACCATTGAACAAAAAATAAATGCCGAGCAGGACGCCCAGAAAATGCAGTTTGTGTTGCAGAAGGAAAAGCAGGAGGCCGAGCGGAAAAGGGTGGAAGCGCAGGGAATCGCAGATTACCAGCGGATCATCAGTGAAAGCCTGACGGACCGCCAGCTCCAGTATGAAAGCATCAAAGCACAGCTGGAAATAGCCAAATCAGCGAATGCCAAAGTTATTATTATGGGTAAAGGCAGCAACCCGGTGATACTCGACACTAAGGATAAGTAAACAGCCTGTTACCCGGCGTGCTTAAACTAGCCGTGGGGATACTTTTGCCTCCACCATCGCGCCAGCAGCCGGAACGTGAAAAATGTGCTCAGGGCAATCCACCCGTAAAATATATAGTTCCCCGTGGTAGGCGAAACATCGAAAAAAAACCAGCCTGCAGCGATGCCTGCGGTGGATATAATCAGCAGATAGACCAGGACCAGCGAGACCGACCACACAATACGTTTTAAAAAATCCTGCACATCAGGTTCAACACTGCTCATAGCTGTTTTTTTTGACTGCTACTCCATCAGCAGGTTATGAAATGCGGTGGAATCGCCATTGAAAACATCGAAATCAACTTTGTAGTTCACGCCGTTTACCCGGCCTCCTTCACTGTGCTGCCAGAAGATCCAGTTGCGTTTGATGCGCGGCGTATCCTGCCGGAGGTAATGGGCGACCCACAACGGGTAGTCGTCAAACTGTCCGTCGAGGTATTGCCGGTAAAAGTCGACATTGGTATAAATAATGGGCCTTACGCCATAATACTGCTCTGCCGTTTCAAGAAAGCTGCGTACCTCCCGCCGCAGGCGGTCAGCCGGTACCCCCAGGGTTTGTTCAACGTCCAGTACAGGGGGCAAATCACCTTGTTCCAGGTCGACCACGTCTATAAAATTCTTCGCCTGCAGTTTACCACTTCGGCTGGGGAGAAAAAAATGATAAGCCCCGCGACAGATACCCGCCCGCCTTGACCGGAACCAATTCTTGTTGAAATGGCTGTCGACCCTGCCGATGCCCTCCGTTGCCTTGATGAATACAAAACCAATTTTGATATTGTTTACCTGCATGCTGCTGACCAGGTCCCAGTTGATATCGTCCTGGTGATGGGACACATCAATGCCATGGATGGCAAAATTATCCGGTATCGCGATGCCAAATTCAGGGTAAGTGACAAAAGTTCCGCTACGGTGAAAATAATGCCATGCCCAGGCCCCCGCCAGCATTGCTGCGAATACAACTCCCAGCAGTTTCAGCTTCCCAGACTTTTTTTTCTTTTTTCGGATTGCCATGTGTTTCTCCCCGGGTGCAAATATAACCGCTCCGGCCGCTACAGGCGGAATTGCTGCTTTCGTACCCCTGCCCGGGTTGCCTAAGATTTATGCTTTTATTAAACCGCCTGCATTAATTTTACCTGGCATGGGTCGCATAAACTTCAACGATAGCCTTAATTTAATATCGAAGCTCAGCTTTCCGCGGGCATGGAACGGTACAAAAGTGCTGGCCGCTTACTATTGGAGCAAATGGACCCGGCGACCGGTTCAATGGGGAATGCCGCTGTCAATTTCAATTGAACCGACCACTTCCTGCAACCTGCGCTGCCCCGAGTGCCCCAGCGGGTTAAGAGCATTTACACGGCCCACCGGTATGTTGCAGGCTGATTTTTTTACCGAGACGATCGATCAGCTTCACCGGCAACTGCTTTACCTGGTATTTTATTTCCAGGGAGAACCGTACCTCAACCCGGAATTCTTAAAAATGGTAAGTTATGCGTCAACCCGGAAGATCTACACGGCCACATCCACCAATGGGCATTACCTGACCGATGACAATGCGAGAAAAACCATTGAGAGCGGGTTAGACCGACTGATTATCTCGATCGACGGCACCACCCAGGCATCCTACGCACAATACCGCATCGGCGGACGGCTCGATAAGGTCCTGGAAGGAGCCGCCAATATGGTGCGTTGGAAAAAGAAATTGAAAAGCCGCACGCCCTTTATCATCTTCCAGTTTCTAGTGGTACGGCATAACGAACACCAGGTGGAGGAGATCAAACAACTGGCGGCTGAAACCGGCGTAGACGATGTCTGGTTCAAAACTGCGCAGGTGTACGACTACCAAAACGATCCCAACCAGCTGATACCCGTCAACTCAAAATACAGCCGGTATAAGAAAGATAAACTCACGGGCGCAACGGTGGTAAAAAATTCACTCGACAATCATTGCTGGCGGCTCTGGCATGCACCCGTCATTACCTGGGACGGGCTAGTAGTTCCCTGTTGCTTTGACAAAGACGCACAACACCAGCTGGGCGACCTGAAAGGGATGCCGTTCAGGGAAATCTGGCAGAACGAAAAATACCGCTCTTTCAGAAAAAAAATTATGCAAAGCCGGGCTAATATTGATATTTGTGCGAATTGCAGCGAGGGAACCAAAGTGTGGAGTGATTAATGATTTTAACCTTGTCAGATGTCATTATCAACAGCGTTGCAGCAGCGCCTGCTGCTGCAGCAGGAAACTTTGCCGGAACTGGTAAAAGGCTTGCCCGATGACCTGTTAAGAGAACAGGTCATACCAGGGAAGTGGTCGGCTATTGAGCAGGTGGCGCACCTTACGGCCTACCAGCCAGTTTTCCTGCAGCGGGTAAAATTAATGGAACAGGGCAACAGCCCGGTGTTTCAACGGTACGTAGCGGACGATGACCCGGTTTTCCGGGAGTATTGCAATTCTCCCGCCCCGGAACTGCTGTCGAATTACCATACCACCCGGTTTATCCTCAACAACCACCTGACTGCCCTGCCGGAATCCACATTAAGGAAACAGGGCGTTCACCCGTTGTTCGGGCAATTCAGCATCAGCCAGTGGACGGAGTTCTTCCTGCTGCACGAGGCCCATCATCTTTTTGTGTTGTTTACCCTAACAGCCGTAATTAGAAACCGAAACCAGTCTTAAATTTATACTTCAAGCACTACCAACATGGGAATCGAGCAGGAAATCGGGCAGGCAAAATTCAGGAACGACTACCAGAAGGCTGTCATCAACCTCATTTATACGTTCAACTGGATGAACGGAAAAATAAAAAACATGCTGGATGAGTACGACATCACCTCGCAGCAGTTTAATATTTTACGCATTCTCCGCGGGGCGGGTACACCCATTTCAACGCTTCAGATACGCCAGCGGATGCTGGATAAAATGAGTGATACCAGCCGCATCGTGGACCGCCTCATTAAAAAAGGCATGGTGCAGAAAGTCATCTGCGAGGGCGATCGCAGGCTGGTGGATGTAAGTATAACGGATGAGGGTACGGCGCTTCTCCAGCGCATAGATGTTCTCCAGGATGAAATGGACAGCGTGTTCAAAAACCTTTCGCCGGAGGAAGCCATAACGTTAAATGAGTTGCTTGATAAGATAAGAAACGCGGAATAATGTAATTTCATGCCTTCACCACATTATTCAGGCATGAAACAAAGGCTGGCACTGTTCGTTTTTTTTATTAGCCTCATTACCTTTTCCAGGGCGCAGCCCAACCATGAATTCAGGGGCGTCTGGGTAGCCACTGTAGATAATATCGACTGGCCCACCCGGGGCAATTACAACACGGAAACTCAGAAAGCCGAATTCATCCAGCTGCTCGACCGGCACCAGCGGAATGGCATGAATGCGGTCATCGTGCAGGTCCGTCCTGCAACGGATGCCTTTTATCCATCCGATCTTGAACCGTGGAGCGAATGGCTGACCGGAAAGCAGGGGCTGGCGCCTTCGCCCTATTACGATCCGCTCCAGTTCATGATAACGGAGACCCATAAGCGCGGCATGGAAATCCACGCCTGGTGCAATCCCTATCGGGCAGAATTTCATATCGGCAAATCGTCCATTTCACCTACCCATATTACCCGTGTTCACCCCGAATGGTTTCTGGCGTATGGCACCACCCGTTATTTTGACCCGGGAAACCGGGAGGCCCGGCAATTCGTGGTAAACGTAATCCGGGACATCGTACGGCGCTACGACGTGGACGCTATTCACTTCGACGATTATTTTTATCCTTACCGCATCGCCGGAAAAGAATTCCCTGACGATTCCTCCTATACCCGGTACGGCAGGGGCATGACCCGGGATGACTGGCGCCGCAGCAATACCGACAGTATTATTCTTCAGCTTAGCAGAGCCATCAAGGAGGAAAAAAAATATTGCCGCTTCGGAATAAGCCCGTTCGGCGTATGGCGCAATGCCAGCAAGGATTCATTGGGTAGCCCGACACATGCCGGCGTAACGAACTACGATGATCTTTATGCCGATATCCTGCTCTGGCTTAAAAATGGCTGGATCGATTATGTGGCGCCCCAGCTCTATTGGGAATTTGGTCATCCCGTTGTGCCTTTTGATGTGCTGCTGGACTGGTGGAGTAAACACAGCTACGGCAGGGCCTGTTATATCGGGATTGGCATCTATCGGGCAGGCAGCAACGCCGCATGGCGCGATAAAAACCAGGTGCCCCAGATGATCAGGGCGATGAGAAATGCGCCGGGTATCGACGGCGCAATTTATTTCAGCAGCAAGACCTTTGAACGCAATCCGAATGGCTGGAACGACAGCTTGCAGCAGCGCTATTACCACTATCCCGCCCTTATACCTGCTATGCCCTGGATCGACAGCGTTCGTCCGCTGCCACCGGTAATCACAGAAACCACGGAGGCAAACATTCGTGCCGTGCGGTTGAGTTCGGTGGACAGTTCACAGCGGATAAAGGCCTATGCCATCTATGCGCTGGATACCTCGGCACCCGACAGCCTCGCCGCTTCCGCCCCGGAGCCCGGCCGGTTGATCGCTGTTCTGCCGGCTGCAAACGGTCCGGTTACCTACCGGCTGCCAAAATCCGGGGGTCCGGCTGCGATTGGCGTAACCTGCGTCAATTTTCAAAATAGGGAGAGCCGGTATACCCTACTGCGGTTGCCTGATTAACAAGCTGCTGAAAATTAACCTGGTATTGTGCCCCGCAGGCCGCTTTCTTTTTACCTTTGCGCCCTAACCTGTATTGATAATTTAAAGTACTGCCATGCCTGGTTTTGAAATGTTCGGTAAGGAAGAAAGACAAAGCGTAACCGATGTATTGGAAACCGGGATCCTCATGCGATATGGTTTCGATGGCCCGCGCAAAGGGATCTGGAAAGCGAAAGAGCTGGAGACCGCTGTTTGTGAAACCTTCGGTTGCCGGTATGCCCAGCTGGTAAGCAGTGGTACCGCGGCACTCAGTACAGCCATGGCAGCACTGGGTATCGGGTATGGCGATGAAGTGATTGTACCCGCTTTTACCTTCGTGGCCAGCTTTGAGGCGATCATCAGCGCAGGAGCTATCCCGGTATTTGCGGACGTGGATGATACCCTTACGCTCGACCCGCAGTCGGTCCGCCGGGTGATTACCCCGAAAACGAAATGCATCATGCCTGTGCACATGTGCGGCAGTATGGCTGATATGGATGCACTGGTGGCAATCTGCCGTGAACATAACCTCCTGCTGATAGAGGATGCCTGCCAGAGTATCGGGGGTACCTACAAGGGAAAGAAGCTGGGCACCATCGGCGATGCCGGCACCTTCTCCTTTGATTTCGTGAAGACGATTACCTGTGCAGAAGGCGGCGTGGTGATGACAGATCGCGAAGATGTATTTGTAAAAAGTGACGGCTTTACTGACCATGGGCATGATCACAATGGCGCCGATCGCGGAGCCGACCTTCATCCTTTCGTGGGGTATAATTTCCGAATTTCAGAATTGCATGCTGCAGTCGGCCTCGCTCAAATAAAAAAGCTGGATAATTTTCTTTCGGTACAAAAGAGGAATCATACGGCATTGAAGGCTATTTTGGAGCAGGTGCCGGAAATCAGTTTCCGCCGGGTACCGGACCCGGCCGGTGACAGCCACACTTTCGTGAGCTGGTTCCTTCCCACCACGGAGATGACCCGGGCGGTGGTGGAATCTTTGCGGGCGCAGGGTATTCTCGCAGGAAGTTTTTATTGGTTCGATAACAACTGGCATTATATCCGCAAATGGGATCACCTTAAACAGGGGAATACGCTGGGCCACCTCAGCCCGGAGCACCGCGAAGCAGTAATCAGGGAAGCCGGGAAGGCATTCAATGACAGCGACGCCGTCATGGGCCGTTGTATTTCCACAGCGATAAGCCTTTCCTGGACGCCGGAACAAATCAAAGAAAAAGGGGATAAGATGGTGCACACCATCAAGCAGGTATTATCTACTCAGGAAGTTTTACGTTAGCGCCGAATCTATGAGATTAGCCGACGTTGCCTGCAGGACATACCCCGTCGTCGGGCGTGTCAATTATTTTCCTTCACGTTTGTTTACATAGTCAAGCGTTCCGAGCCTGAAACGCAGCGGGACGGTAGTTACTTTTTCAAACTGCAACTCCTTTCTGCAGAAAAATCCAAAGTTGCGCGTGTAGAAGTCAGGTGAAATACCAGGCGAAACCCCGTAGCTGCTGTCCTGCTTAAACCGGGTAGCTTCCAGCACGGCGATGCCTGCCGGGGAACGATTGATGGCATACATAAAATTTGTGATGGCCGTAAAATTTACCGGGGCCGGTATAACGGTGACGGGTAACAACTGACCGTTCGCCACGCTGGAAATTGTAATAAACATCAAGGCCGGAATAATTTTATATTTCAGTAATGCGATCATGTCTGAATTTGTCCGTAAATTACGGCCTGATTTTTGTGGAACTCCGCATTTTTTTTTACATTTATCAGCAGGAGTTGGTATAAACCTTAAGCAAGATATGTCACTCGGACAAAGTTTACAACAAAGATTGCTGCAGAAGTTATCGCCTCAGCAGATTCAGCTGATGAAACTGCTGCAGGTGCCGACGGCTAACCTCGAAGAACGGATTAAGGAGGAAATGGAAGAGAATCCCGCGCTGGAAGCGGGTGAGGAAGGTCATGATGAAAGCATGACCGAAGAGGCGAAAGATGAATTTGACAGCAGCAGCGAGGAAGAATTTGAAGCGGACGGCAGTGAAGAGCAATACGATAATATTGATGTAAGTGATTATGTTTCGGATAGCGACGATGAGGTAGGCGATTATAAATTACGAGATGACAATTACGGCGATCCGGACGAACAGAAAACGGTGCCGGTTAAAGTGGAAGTGTCTTTCCACGAAATGCTGGCAGACCAGCTGGGCATGCTGAACCTCGACGATCGGTCGCAGAAAGTGGCAGAGCAGGTTATCGGCAGCATTGATGATGATGGTTATCTCCGGCGCGAAACGGCGTCTATCCGGGATGATCTGGCGTTCAGGCAGAACATCGATGCGACGGAAGACGAGATTGAAAAGCTGATTGAGAAGATACAGCATTTTGACCCCTCCGGAATTTGTGCGCGTAACCTGCAGGAATGCCTGCTGCTTCAGCTATACCGCAAACTTGGGGAAGGCCGGCCGGTGGAGCTCGCGATCCTGGTGCTGGAGGATTATTTCGAAGAGTTTACCAAGAAGCATTATGAAAAAATACAGCGCGGCCTCAGTATTGACGACGATGGGCTGAAGGACGTGATTGCCCAGATCATCAAGCTCAATCCCAAACCCGGTGGCAATGTCGGCCACATGAATAAGGGGGAAAGCTATATCATCCCCGACTTTTTCATTTTCAATAACGCGGGTAAACTGGAACTGACCCTCAACTCCCGTAACGCACCGGACCTGCGTATCAGCGAAGGCTACCGGGACATGCTGAAAGATTATGATCGCGGCAGCAAGAAAGACAAGCGTCAGAAAGAAGCGGTTCTCTTCATCAAACAGAAGATTGACGCTGCCAAATGGTTTATCGATGCCATCAAGCAAAGGCAGCATACACTCACCAGCGTGATGGGCACTATCATGGAATACCAGCACGAATTTTTTATGACGGGTGATGAAACGACGATGCGCCCGATGATCCTCAAAGACATTGCAGAACGCACCAACCTCGATATTTCCACGGTTAGCCGTGTAGCCAACAGTAAATTTGTTCAAACCGAGTTCGGGACCTACCGGCTGAAGTTTTTCTTCAGTGAATCTTTAAGTACTGAGAGCGGAGAAGAAGTGTCGACCAGGGAGGTGAAGAAGATCCTGAGTGATATGGTCCTGGATGAAAGCAAGAAAAAGCCGCTCAGCGATGAAAGGCTTACGGAACTGCTGCAGGAAAAGGGGTACAACATTGCCAGGCGCACCGTAGCCAAGTACCGGGAGCAACTGAATATCCCGGTGGCCAGGCTGAGGAAGGAGCTTTAAATTAAGTACAGGCAGATGGAAAAAGAATGGTCATCTCGTTATACCGTGCCGGTTGAGCAGGTCACCTGGCCGCTGCCGGTAAGGGCTTTCGGTCAGGCTGTGTCGGTCATCTTTCATCCCCTGTTCATGCCATCTTATCTCACAGCCTACCTGTTATATATCGACCCCTACGCTTTTGCGGAAATGGGCCCACAGCTGAAGTTTTATAAAATCGCCGCTGTATTTTTCAGCACCGCTTTCCTGCCATTCTTCAGTGTAGTGCTGATGAAGTTACTGGGTTTTATAAAAAGTATTTTCCTGAACAGCAGCAGGGACCGGATCATACCTTACATGGCCTCAATGATATTTTATTTTAATATCTGGTACGTGGCCCGGAACCTGCACGACAGCCGGTTTCTTGTCGCGATGCTGCTTGCGGTATTTTTATCCAGTATCGCGGGATTAATGGCCAATATCTATTATAAAATCAGCATGCATGGCATCGCGGTAGGGGCTACCCTGGTGCTTTTTCTCTGGATTTCTTTCAGCGGTCCGGCATTCAACGGGTTCTGGCTTTCGATGGCCGTCCTCGTCACCGGGCTGGTGTGTACGGCCCGCCTGATCGTTTCAGACCACCGGCCATTTGATATTTACAGCGGGCTGGTTGCCGGGGCAGTCTGCCAATTGGTTGCTATCGCCTTTGCCGGTTAGGGTCTTTCCCAAAAAATTTATTTCGTTTCCGTGCCCGCCTGTACAAAAAACAAAGCCCAATCATAGGGTACGATTGAGCTGTTGTTATTCCTGAAACCATCTGTATATACGTCCACGCTAACTGTTGAGTATCCGGGAATGGGTAAGGTAACTTTTGGTAGGATGATAAATGAAAAGACAGGTGCCGTCCTTTATAAGGTTTATCACATGCTGCACCTGGTTGGCGGGCACTGCCGGGCAACCATAACTTCTGCCGTTGAATGGGTTGTTTTTGATAAATCCTGCGCCCACGTAATCCGATCCGTGAATGACAATATTTCTTTCCTCGGCTTTGTTATTGAATCCTTTTTCAAGCCCTTCAATTTTAAGCGCAAGACCATGGCCCCCGTAATAAGTACTTTCCGTTTTATAGAATCCCAGGCTGCTTTTATGGCTGTCCGGGCTGTTTGAAAATGAGCTGGCATATTCCGATCCAGACATCCGGCCATGAGCAACATAGGTATTGATCAGCACTTTCTGTTTGTTCAGGTCGATTACAAAAAAACGTTTCCGGCGGGAGGACTGGCTGAAATCACAAATGGTAAGAACCGACGCTTTGGCGAACATGCGTTTTTGCTCCAGGAATAGGTAACCCCGGTAAGCATATTCAAAGGCCGCCTTTGTAAGGCCCATACTTCTCAGCTTTAATACAACGTAGAGCGATACAGCCCTGGTGGCAACCGTACTGTGTTCTTCAGCTCTGGTAAAGGATAAATTCCGGATTCCCGAATCTGCAGAACGACCCGCGCTATTTTTTACAGGAGCGGTAAGGAGAAGGGCAGAAAACGCCAGCGCACACAGTTTCCCGGATGGTTTGTTCATGGATGAAAATGGATTTTTATGATTGTCCGACCTGGTTAGAACGGAAACGTTGGTAAAATATTACCGTGTTCAACAATATTCAGCAGAAAAAAAAATTTTCTTGCTGACGCGCAAAATTAACCCGGTAACCGGTCGTACAACCCCAGTTAAATGTTAAAAATAGCACGTACAAATACCAGCGTGCTTGAAGAAGTACTACAACTTTTCGCTGGAAAATTCAAGGCTGTAAATCTTCACCAGCAGTAGAAATAAGGAGATCAGCAGCGGTCCGAAAATCAGCCCGATAAATCCAAACAGGTTAATGCCGATGATAACGCCGAAAGCGGTGACCAGCGGGTGGATGTTTCCTATTTTTTTCTGGATCGCAAAACGAAAAACCCCATCAATCGTACTGATGATGCCAAACCCGTACGCCAGCACGATGACCGCCTTCAGGTTTTCATGCTGCGCAAAAAGAATAATCCCGATGGAAGCGTAAGCTACAGTGGCGCCGACAACGGGAAGCATTGAAGTGATACAGGTAGCGGCAAACCAAAACAGTGGCTGCGGAACGCCGATAACAAGGTAGCCGGCCAGGCCGATGATACCCTGGAAGATGGCAATGAGCGGTATCCCAATCGCATTGGACAACACCATGTTCTTTACCTCTTTAGCGACCAGCCGCATATTGGTATCGTTCATCGGCATGATGCGGGCAAGCGTTTTTTCCATGTCGCTACCCTGGACGAGCATAAAGTATAAAATGAGGTACATGAAAATAACGGTGGTTAGGGTGTTGAAGGTAGCGCCCAGCAGGAAAGGAAGCTTTCCGGCCGCGAATGCGCCCAGCGAGTCAATACTATCCCCTGTGGTAAAGCTAAATCCTGTTTTCGCTTCCAGGGATTTGATGGTAGACCGCAGCGCCGCAATGATCTCTCCGGCATGTTCAATGGCAAAATTGACCTTCGAAGAAAGCATGTTTACCATAAGCCCTATCGGAACCAGGATAATTAAAAAGGAAGCCGTCATCAGCAGCGCGGCTGCCCAGGGTGCTTTCCATTTACGTTCATAGATCAGCCGGAACATCGATTTCCTCATGATTACGTAAAGCGTCAACGCACCGAGAAAGGCAGGCAGGAAAACCCGGAGCTCACTGAAAAGGATATACCCCAGCAGAACAAGCGCCGCTATAAACGTAAGCTGCCTGATCCGGTCATTGTTGATATACCCATTCATGGCCGTAAGTTACCTAAAAGAGGCGGCTGGAAAGGGGATAACCGATAACCCGCGAATTACCAGCCCGGGCCGGTACTGGAACTCATCCCGTGAGGAAACTTCCTGGAGGGCTGGAAAAAGATATTACCTGAGGGAATTCCGGCTGCGGGGTATGGTTATTGATTCATTACAGGTATCACTAAAATATAAAGTTATGAAGGACGAAAAAAGTTTTGGGATATGGATGGATACGCATGAAGCCACGATTGTTGCGCAAACTGAAACGGGCGAAGCAGCCAAACCCGTAATTGTTGCCCATGTGCATGGGGAAGAAGTTGCCCCAAACAGCAACGAGAAAAATGAACAAAACCAGGAAAAGATGCTCCGGGCGAAGTTTTTTAAAGAAATCGCTGCCCATCTTACCAATGCTACGAAGGTGCATATCACCGGAACAGGGGTGGCACAGGAACAGTTCATGCATTACCTGGCCGACACCGCCGCTTTTAAAAACACAGCTACTGAAGAGTCAACGTCCAATAAAATGAGTGACGAAAGTCTCCTGGATTATTTTTCGGGTAAACTTAACTAGGCTGGAAAGCTCCTGGCCCTGGCGCCGGGAGCTTGTTCTATTTTTTCACACTGTAGAGCAGGAAATGCTGCTGCGGCAGGAATTCGCCGTCATAGGTCAACGTAAATCCATTTGCCGCCATTTCTTTCCCTGCCTGGGCAATGCTCATTTTATGCAGTGGTTTGATGGGTACATTCGGATCTTCTGCCCGGTATTCCAGCAATAAAATTTTTCCGCCGGGCTTGAGAGATTTCTTTATCGCCTGCAGCATTTCATGGGGGTAGCCCAGTTCATGGTATACATCGGTCATCAGCGCCAGGTCGATGCTGCCGGCCGGCAGGTTAGGGGATACTTCGCTGCCTTTCACTACGATCACCACCGAATCCCGGTCCGTTTTCTTTTTGTTCCGCAGGTATTGCAGAAATTCTTCCTGGATATCCACGGCATATACCTTTCCCTGGTAGAATTTATGCGCAAGGCGAAAACTGTAGTAGCCCGTACCCGCACCGATGTCAGCAACTGAAGCGGTTACAGGCAAATCAATTTTTTCAATGGCCAGCCGGGTGTTTTCTTCCTGCTGGCGGCTGTCGCGTTCCAGCCATTCTCCTCCCGCCGCACCCATTACGTGCGCAATTTCCCTTCCCAGGTAAAACTTTCCAATGCCATAGGCAGACGCCCTGCCTGCCTGGTAAATGGAATCTGGCAGAAGCGATTTTACCGTGTTGCCCTGGCCCTGGCAACTGGCTACCAGCGGCAGGAGGGAAATTAGGAGGAGGAAGGTGACGAAAGACTTGTCCATAACAACATATTGAAGGGTTAACACCAGGTCTTATTTTTTGTTGGATGGCCTGAGGGCTCACGAGCAAGCTTGTTTATGTATCGAGGATGTTAAGCACCTGCCGGGAGTATTGTCCACCGAACAAAACAGCATGTACCAGCAGGGGATAGAGTTGGGTAAGGCGGACACGATCCCGCCAGCCTGCTGCCAGCGGATAAGCGGCCTGGTAACCCTGGTAGAAGGCGTCCGGAAAGCCCCCGAACAGCAGGGTCAGCCCGATATCCATTTCGCGGTGCCCGAAGTAGACCGCCGGATCCACCAGTGCCACCCGGTTGGCCGAGGTAACCAAATAATTCCCGCTCCAGAGATCGCCGTGCAGCAGCGCGGGCGGTTCTTCCGGAAAGTTTTCTGCCTGCCGCGCACAAAAAGTTTCTGCCCGGGTCACTTGCTGCGCCGTGAAGACCTGACTGTCCCGGAGCAACCGCACCAGCGGCAGTATGCGGCATGCGGTATAAAATGCGGGCCAGTGATTTTTTTTATCGTTGTGTTGTACCAGGCTGCCGATATAATTATCGTATTCCAGTCCAAAAGTTTCATGGCTGCAGCGATGCAGCTGAGCGAGTGCCCTTCCGAACGCTTCCATGCAGTGTTCGCCTGCGGGGCCACGGTCGAGCCATTCCATCAGCAGCCATTGTTTGTGCTGCCAGTTGCCGGACTGGATCACGTCCGGAATTTTCAACGCGTTACAGTGTTTGTGCAGCAGTGCCAGTCCTGCCGCCTCTTTTTCAAACATGGCGGGAAAACGATGCGCGTCGTTCAGCTTTAAAAAATACCTGCTGCTGCCCGATTCCAGCGCATAGGCCTGGTTAATATCTCCCCCGGTTACCACCTCAGCACGGCCGAACGGCAGGCCCGAGGCTGTCGCAATATGATCCAGCAGATCCGGTTTCAGCGCAGCCATTGTTTAAAAAGATTGACGAGCACGGTGAGGACGATACTAAGCAGCAGCATCGTTACCCAGGGAAAATAGATCCGGGTATTGCCTTTTTCGATGTGGATATCGCCGGGAAGTCTGCCGAGCCAGTGCAGGATGCCGGGAAAAAGATACAACAGCAAGCCTATGGTCGTAACCAGTGCTCCAGCAACAATGATCCATTTGGCCATCCCGGTATGCATGCTGCAAAGATAAACCAGGAAACAATGGCTAAAGACGGGGGCCGCACTGCCTGTCGCCCGCGGCTGCACGGTGGGCTGCTATCCCGATGACAACGCGCGTCTCCAGGCCGGACGGGAAAACTGAAGTCCGCACACACATGCCTGTCGCGGCCAACGTGAGAAAAGACCTTGTGCATCAGGTTCAGGGATTAATTTTTGCGAGCGACTGTACCGTTCTCCAGACACCTTCATCTGCGGGTATACCCAGTTCGCTGCTTTCTTCCCGGTTTTTTAAGGACTGCTCACCGGGGTAATAAATAGAGGCGTTTTCTTTAACCGGTAAAGACGACTGTACCTGCCGGATTGTTTCGCCTATCGCGTTGTCAATAAATTCCTGCGTATTGATAAGGGTGGGGTTGATAGCGATAAACACCTGGCAGCAACTGCCACAGCTGCCTTTATCGAATTTGTCGATACCGGCCGTGGTGAGTCCCCCGGAGAGCAGGCTGGCGATGACGTCCAGCATGATGGCAAAACCCGAGCCCTTCCAGTAACCCATCGGTAAAATTTGTCTGGAGTTTTCAATGGCTTCCGGGTCATCGGTAAGGATGCCGTTATCGTTGAAGCCCCCGGGATAGGGTAATTTTTCCTGTTTGAGTTTGGTGCTGTTCAGTTTGCCATAGGAGTATTGAGACATGGCCATATCCAGCACCATATGACCTTCCTTCCGGGGTACCGCCATGATAAAGGGGTTGTTGCCGATGCCGCCGGATTTTGCGCCCCAGGCGGGCATGCAGGATTCCGTGTTGGTCCAGCATATGCCGATATAGCCTTTATCTGCTGCCTGCCAGCCATAGGCGCCGCCGCGCATCCAATGGGTGGTATTAAAAAGACTGACCAGGCCCAGCCCGTGCTGGGCTGCAATTTCCGTAGCGCGGTTCATGGCGAAGCGGGCGTTCAGGATTCCCGGTCCCATATGACCGTTATAGATCTCCAGTGCGCCCAGGTTCTTGTGAAGTTGGGGATTGGCATTAACGTCCACCCAGCCGCGGTGAATATAATCTACAAACCTTTCCACGCGGTTGAGGCCATGCGAAGAGACTCCATCGCGGCTGGATTCGGTATGGATGCGGGCGCAGGTGGAGGCCCTGTCGGCCGGCATTCCCGCGCGGGTGAAAGCCTGGGCGATGGTAGCTTTCATGTCTTCGAAAGGGATCCTGATCATGCGGTGAAAATTGAGGGTTGCTGCATAACGAATGTAAGGCAAAATGCGGAAGAGGCGGGCAGCAACAGAACGGCGGCCGGCCGGCGGATTTTGTATTCAACGGGCAGCCTGACACTGGAACGATCCCTGTTGTACTGCCGCTGAACGGAGCGCCGCAACGATGATGCCCGGGGTGATGCTGCCGGGCTCAAAAAAAAACCTGTCAGCGTTTGGAGGCAAAAAAGTTTTTCATAAGGGCCGTGCACTCATCCTTCAGTATCCCGTTGCTGATGGTGGTTTTGGGATGGAAGGGCCAGTTGGGATCGGTGAGGTGTTTGTGGCCGTTTTTAACATCGTCTGCGCCCCAGACCACGCGGGCGATCTTGCCCCAGTACAGGGCGCCGGTACACATCAGGCAGGGCTCAACGGTGATAAAAATTGTCGCATCCGGCAGGTATTTGTTGCCGATGAAATTGAAGGCCGACGTGAGCGCAATAATTTCCGCGTGCGCTGTGGCATCGCCCAGTTTTTCCACCTGGTTATATCCGCGCGCGATGATCCTGTTGTTCATGACCACTATTGCGCCCACGGGAACTTCGCCTTCGTCGAACGCCTTGCGGGCTTCCGCCAGGGCCTGCCGCATGTAGTCTTCATCGGTCATCATGGCGTAAAGTTAATTAATGCCGCTTTCGCGGATTAAAATCGCAGTAAGGCTGGCTTTGGGTCACCCTGAAAAGAAATAAAAACTATCTTACCTTGCGATAATTTCAAAATTATGATCAAGCACCAGGAAGTATTAAACGACGTAGTGATCAAGTTTGCCGGGGACAGTGGAGATGGGATGCAGCTTACCGGCAGCCAGTTTACCAATAACACGGCCCTCATGGGGATCGACCTCGCTACCTTTCCTGATTTCCCGGCGGAGATTCGTGCGCCCCAGGGCACGCTGCCGGGGGTGAGTGGCTACCAGCTCCGTTTCAGCAGTGACCGCGTGTTTACCCCGGGTGATGAAAGTGATGTGCTGGTGGCCATGAATGCCGCTGCGCTGAAGGCCAACCTGCGTGGTTTAAAAAAAGGCGGTAAAATTATTGCCAATACCGATGGATTCGACAGCAAGAACCTGCGGCTGGCCAATTACCCTGAAGGCGTGAACCCGCTTGAAGACAACAGCCTGGACAGTTACACCGTCTTTAAGATTGATGTAACCAAGATGACCCGGGAAGCCCTGAAGGACATCAACATGGGGATGAAGGAAAAAGACCGCGCCAAAAACATGTTCGTGCTCGGTTTCCTGTATTGGATGTATAACCGCGAAATGGAAAATACCATCCAGTTCTTCAAAGATAAATTTGGGAAGAAGCCGGAGATCCTGGAGAGTAATATTAAAGCGCTCCGTGCCGGTTATCATTTTGGCGATACCACTGAAACGTTTACCACCACCTATAAAGTGGAGAAGGCAAAGATGCAACCGGGCGTGTACCGCAGCATCATGGGCAACCAGGCGCTGGCGTACGGGCTGATTGCCGCTTCCCAGAAAAGCGGGCTGCCCCTTTTTCTCGGATCCTATCCCATTACACCGGCATCGGACATATTGCATGAGTTGAGCCGGTATAAGAATTTCGGGGTGAAGACCTTTCAGGCCGAGGATGAGATTGCCGCAATAACTTCGGCTATCGGCGCTTCTTATGGAGGCAGCCTGGCTGTAACCACTACTTCCGGTCCGGGTATGGCGCTGAAAGCCGAAGCCATGGGCCTGGCGGTGATGATGGAAATACCGCTGCTGATCATCGACGTCCAGCGGGGTGGCCCCTCTACGGGGCTGCCTACCAAAACTGAGCAAAGCGATCTGCTGCAGGCCTATTATGGCCGAAATGGGGAATGCCCGATGCCGGTCATCGCCTCCTCTACCCCGAGCGATTGTTTTGAAATGATTTATGAAGCCGCCCGCATCTCCGTACAGCATATGACGCCGGTGATATTCCTGAGCGATGGCTACATCGCCAATGGCGCAGAGCCATGGAAATTTCCCAATGCAGATGATCTGCCCCCGATTGAGGTGGTTTTTAAAACAGAACTGGGCGATGGGGAAGAAAAGTTTCAGCCTTACCTGCGTGATGAAAAACTGGTGCGTCCCTGGGCGGTGCCGGGCACAAAAGCGCTGGAACACCGGGTGGGCGGTCTTGAAAAACAGAACGTCACCGGGAACGTGAATTATGAACCGGAGAATCACCAGCTGATGGTGAAAATCCGCCAGGAGAAAGTAGATAAAATTGCGGAATACATCCCGGAGCAAAAGCTGGACAGCGGTCCTGAAAAAGGCAAGATCCTGGTCCTGGGCTGGGGTTCTACCTATGGCGCGATAAAAAGTGCGCTGGCAGAGTTGCAGGCCGAAGGTCATGCGGTAAGCCATGCGCATATCCGTTATATGCGTCCGTTTCCCCGGAACCTGGGCGATATGATCCGAAATTTTGAGCAGGTGTTGGTGCCGGAGATCAACAATGGCCAGCTGATCAAAATTATCCGGGATGTTTATTTTACTGATGCCAGGGGGTACAACAAAATTATGGGTGTACCCATCACCAAATCGGAGATGCTGGATGTCCTTAAAAAAATGCTCTAATGGCAACGCCTGGTTTTATAGAAATTTTTGAACGCATCCGCGAGCGGCTCCTGGGTTATGCCGGGCAGATGGAGGTCCGCAGCCCGCCCTCAGCCTGTCACCTGTACATCGTCAACGACGTTGAACTCGCCGGCCGCAAATACAAGGAATGTTATTTCAGTGGGGTTGCCATAAAAAAGACGATGGTAGCGTTTTATTTTTTCCCGATTTATTCCCATCCCGGCCAGCTTAGTGTGCCTGTGGCGATACAAAAGAACCTGAAGGGTAAAAGCTGTTTCAACTTTACGTCGCTTTCGGCTGAACAGGAAAAGGCTGTTGCCGAATTACTGGAGGCGGGCGCCGTTTTTTACCGGGCGCAGCATATCCTTCCGGCCTGATAGCCCGTTCGCCCTGTCGCATTTTACCCTTGTCCGCTCCTGCGCCTGCCCGGTTTCAGGGGGGCTTTGCTTATCTTTACGGCATGGAAGAGCTGTTGCAGCAAATTGATACTTATAAAATAGAAATTGAAGGACTGACTTTAACCGATGCCGCTTCGCTTGAAGCTTACCGCATACGGTTCCTGGGTTCAAAGGGCCTCCTGAAATCCATGATGGGCGAGATGAAAAATGTGCCGGTGGAACAGAAGAAGTCGTTCGGCCAGGTGATGAATGATTTTAAGCAGTTCGCCGAAGCCAAGTATGAAGCCGCCAAACCTGTTGGTGAAGGCAGCCACGCGCAGCAAGCCGATGCCGTTGATATAAGCCTGCCGGGCGATGATGTTCCCCTGGGCAGCCGGCATCCCATCAGCCTGATGCGCAACAAGATCATCGAGATATTCGGTCGCCTTGGTTTTGCTGTGGCCGATGGCCCCGAGATTGAAGACGACTTTCACAACTTCACTGCCCTGAACCTGCCGGAGCACCACCCGGCAAGGGATATGCAGGATACCTTCTACGTACAGCAAAATCCAGACTGGCTGTTGCGCACCCATACCAGCAATGTGCAAATCAGGGAGATGGAAAAGGGCAAACTGCCCCTGCGCATCATTATGCCGGGCCGGGTGTACCGCAATGAAACCGTCAGCGCCCGCAGCCACTGTTTCTTCCACCAGGTGGAGGGATTGTACATTGACGAAAATGTATCGTTTGCCGATTTGAAACAGACGCTGTATTTCTTTGTGCAGGAGATGTATGGAAAAAATATAAAAATCCGTTTTCGGCCGAGTTATTTCCCCTTCACCGAACCCAGCGCCGAAATGGATATCGAGTGCCAGATCTGCCATGGCAAGGGATGCAGCATCTGCAAACAGACAGGCTGGCTGGAAATTTTAGGCTGTGGTATGGTGCACCCGAACGTGCTTACCCAGTGCGGCATAGATCCGAATAAATTTACCGGTTTTGCTTTCGGCATGGGCATTGAAAGACCGACACTCTTGAAATATGGTATCAATGACATCCGGTTATTCAGCGAAAATGATGTGCGGTTTCTCCGGCAGTTTACCAGTGCGGTGTAGCGAAGTTTTGCTGCGCGATGAAATGGTCAGCTACCGGTGAGGTTCCGGAAAACGTCTTCTAGTTTTTGTTCGCCGCTCTGGAGCGATACGATATTGAAGTTGCGCTGAAGCGAGAGCGACAGCAGTTCCCGTTTTACATCGTGTTCGCCGGTGCAAACCAGTTCAAAGCTATTTTGAGGAAATGCGTGTACAGCCGCAACGCCAGGCAATTGCTGCAGTAATTCCGTTGAAACGGTTTCGCGGAAACTTACTTTTACCACTTCGCGGGCTGCGGACTGCTTTCTCAATCCTTCGAGGGTGTTATCGGCAACCAGCTCACCATGATTGATGATCAGCACGCGGTCACAGAGGGCTTCTACCTCGGGAAGGATATGAGAGGAAAAGAGTACCGTTTTTTCTTTGCCCAGTTTTTTGATGACTTCCCTGATTTCAACAATCTGGTTGGGATCAAGTCCGGTGGTGGGTTCGTCCAGGATCAGTACTTCCGGATCGTGAATCATCGCTGCGGCAAGTCCTACCCGTTGTTTATACCCTTTCGACAACTGCCCGATTTTTTTTTTGCTTTCAGGGGTAAGTCCGACCGTGGCGATGATGGCCTCCACCCGCTTACCGGCCTGCGGAATTTGTTGAATGCCGGCGATGAAGCGCAGGTATTCCCGTACATACATATCGTAATACAGGGCGTTGGATTCCGGGAGATAACCGATTTTCTGTTTGGTTTGCAGCGGGTGGGCAGCCACGTCGATGCCGCATACCGTTACTTTTCCTGCGTCGGCGGCGAGGTAACCGGTGATGATTTTCATGGTGGTGGATTTGCCTGCGCCGTTCGGTCCGAGGAAACCCACTATTTCACCACTGGCGGCGGAGAACGAGATGTTGTTCACGGCTTTCTGTATACCGTAAATTTTCGTGAGCCCGCTTACTTCAATTGACATGGGGTAAAAGTACAAATCAAAAACCGAAAAGACTCCGGTGATAGCAGGGGGTAGCCAGGCGTGGATTAATCTATCCGCCGGGCATCATCATATTCCCCCTTAAAGGCGTACCAGCCGAAAATGACAAGCCCAGTGGCTACGGGGATAAAGATGGCGATGATAATTATCCAGGGCAGGGGCCTGCTGATATCGCCTTTGCCGGACGCGCTGATATGGGCTGCCGCGGACTTAAGGAGGAGGAAGAAGAGTACGGGTGCCAGTGCCATCCAAACAATGCCTAACCATCTTTTAAGCTGATTCATAAACTACTGATTTAAGTGAGGTCAGGGTCCGCCGCTTTATTACTGATGTAGAGACTGCCGATGATAAAGCAGAGGCCGCCAACTATTATCGGGTACCAGAGGCCGGACAGGTAATTGGTACCGGGCAGCGTGGTGATTAATGTAGCAATAAAGGGCACCAGCCCGCCAAAAACGCCGTTACCGATATGGTAGGGCAGCGACATGGAGGTGTAGCGGATGCGGGTGGGAAACAGTTCAACAAGAAAGGCAGCCACGGGTCCATACACCATGGCCACAAAGACCACCATGAGTGCAATGTAGGCGATCATGCTGATGCGGCCTGTTTCTCCCAGGGTGGTAATTTTGGTGACCACCGCCGGTTGCTTTTCACCAGTTGACCGGGTGACCTGTTTGCTGCTGATGAGCTGGCTGCTGCCATCCTCAAAGAAATTACTGATGGTAGTGGTATGCAGGGAGTCTGACGTGCCGGGAACCAGGGAAGCGGCGCGGTCGATCTTTACCTGGCCGGCCAGGATCGTTTTTTGGGTGACGTCCGCCGTGTTATACATCTGCCGGAATACCGGGCGGTACAGCAACACGCCCAGCAGCATACCGGCCAGCATAATATTTTTCCGGCCCCATTTATCCGAGAGGCTTCCGAAGATGACGAAGAAGGGGGTGGCAATGACCAGGGCCACGAGGATGATGGTATTGGCTTGTTCGTAATCCAGTAGGCATTTGGTGAGGATGAAACTCTGCGCATAAAACTGGCTGGTGTACCAGATCACGCCCTGGCCCATGGTTACACCGAACAGGGCCAGCAGCACCATTTTAAAGTTGCCTTTACGGGCGAAGCTTTCGCGCAGGGGGTTTGCCGATGTGGTGCCGCTGGCTTTGAGCTTTGCAAAGAGCGGGCTTTCTTTCATCCTCAAGCGGATAAAGATGGATACCGCAACCAGTACAATCGACAGCAGGAACGGGATACGCCAGCCAAAGCCATTGGCAAAATTTTCGACACCGGTAATCCGCCGCACGGATAGAATGACCACGAGGCTCAGAAAAAGACCGAGGGTCGCGGTGGTTTGAATAAAGCTGGTGTAATAGCCTCTCCGGTGAGCAGGCACCTGTTCGGCTACATAGGTGGCCGCGCCGCCGTATTCACCGCCCAGTGCGAGACCCTGAACCAGCCGGAGCAGGAGGATCAGCAACGGCGCCCAGCCGCCGATGGTGGCATAACCCGGTACACAGCCGATCAGGAAAGTGGCGCCGCCCATGAGGATAAGCGTGAGCAGGAAGGTGTATTTCCTGCCGATGCGGTCACCGAGGCGGCCGAATACCAACGCCCCAAACGGCCGGACAATGAAGCCCGCTGCAAAGGTAGCCAGGGTGGACAGCAGGGCTGCAGTTGGATTGGTATCCGGGAAAAATTTATGGGCGATGATCGTCGACAGGCTGCCGAAAATATAGAAGTCGTACCATTCTATAAGTGTCCCTGCCGAAGAGGCCGTGATCACTTTCCAGATTTCTTTGGTGGAAGTCATATCGCAATTAATCTGGAATGAATGTAGGCAATATAAGCACTACCCGGAAAAAATTATGCCATTGCGGGGAGCGCATCATACGGCGGAACAAACAGCTTAGAGGTCGTCGTATTCGTAGATTTGATCGATGTGTGTGCCGGCCTTCATTTCAAACACCGGGTTGATGATGCCGTCCGTGAGGCCATATACCCAGCCGTGGATATCCGGGCGTTGCTCATGTTTCCAGGCCCGCTGGATGATGGATGTTTTTGCGAGGTTAAACACCTGTTCCACGACATTGAGCTCGGTAAGCCGGTTTATTCTTTTTTCTTCATCGGCGATGGCATCCAGCTCGGTACGGTGAAGGCGGTAGACATCTTTGATATTCCGCAGCCACATGTTAAGGACGGCCTTGAAATCATTGTTGGTAATGGCCGCTTTAATACCGCCGCAACCATAATGCCCGCACACGATGACATGTTTTACGCGGAGATGATTGACGGCAAAATCCAGTACGCTGAGCAGGTTTACATCGGTGTTGACGACGATATTGGCGACATTCCGGTGTACAAATATTTCACCGGGCTGGGTGCCGGTAATCTGGTTGGCGGGCACTCGGCTGTCGCTGCAGCCAATCCAAAGAAATTCCGGGGTCTGCAGAAGTGCCAGCTGCCTGAAATAGGCAGGGTCCTTATCCACCATCTCCGATGCCCAGGTCTTGTTATCGGCCAAAAGTTTCTCGTAAGGTTCCATGGTATGAAGATACTTTTTTCAGGCCGACTACACCCTTGGGGCAAGATAAAAAAATTGCCGGACCGTTAAGGGCCCGGCAGGAGAAAATGCGTTCGGAGACGCTGGGTCTTATACTTCTTTTCCCCCGTGGGGGCCTACCTGGCAGACCCTTTTCAATAAGCCGTTTTCCAGGCCATAGACCAGCCCGTGGAGCTGTGGGGTATGCCCGCTGGCCCATGCGGCGCTGACGGTTGCCGTTTGGGCAAGGTGGCTGATTTGCTGGTTTACATTTAATTCAACGAGGCGGTTGGTCCTTTCTGTTTCATCCGCGATGAGGTTCAACTCCTCCCAATTTAACGCCATCACTGTTTTGATGTGGGAGAGCCAGGAAGCCAGCATGCCAAAACTCTGGCCAGACAGGGCTGCCTTAATGCCGCCGCAGCCGTAATGTCCACATACAATTACATGTTTCACCTGCAGGTGGGTGACGGCATAATCAAGGACGCTGAGCACGTTCATGTCGTTTTTCACGACAAGGTTGGCAATATTGCGGTGTACGAATACCTCACCCGGATGGGTACCCGTAATTTTGTTGGCGGGAACGCGGCTGTCGCTGCACCCGATCCACAGGAAATCCGGTTGCTGGCGCTGCGCCATGCGCCTGAAATATTCCGGGTCGTCCATTAGTGTTTCCTGTACCCATGCCTTATTCTCCAATAGTATTTTATCTATTTTAAGCATATACTTCAGTTTGTGCGACTGATTTTTCAGTCACGGGTTTTTGAAATCCCTGTTCTTTAAAATGGCTTTGTTTAAGTTCAGTATGTATTTGTTTGAGGTGGGCATGTTTTATGAAGTCCTCGATTACTTCCACCACATCCGGGTCGATAAAGTCGGCCCGGGTAGCATCAATCAGTACAAAGGAATTCTCCGGCACCTCTTCCAGTTTCATTTTCACCACGGGTTTGTTCAGGAAAGAAACATCTTTCCGCAACCGGAACAGGAATTTGTTGCCATCATGCACGACCATAACGGCCGATTTGAAATTGCTGCGTACCAAAAAGAACAGGCCAACTGCGCAACCGATCAATATGCCAAAAAGCAGGTCTGTAAGCAGGATCGCTACGATGGTGATAACAAATGGCAGAAATTGGTTCCATCCTTTTTTATAGTAACTCGTAAACAGCGACACCTTCGACAATTTGTAACCGGTGTAAATGAGAATGGCTGCCAGCGAGGTATAAGGGATAAAGTTCAGCAGCCCGGGTATCAGCGCTACGCACAACAACAGGAAGACCCCATGCAGGAAAGCACTCATTTTTGTTTTTGCACCGGCGTTGACGCCTGCCGACGTACGCACGATCACGGAAGTAAGCGGCAATCCGCCGAGCATGCCCGAAACGATATTGCCGATACCCTGGGCCTTCAGCTCCCGGTTGGTGGGTGTCACGCGCTGGTAAGGATCGAGATCATCCGCAGCTTCAATGTTCAGTAGCGTCTCAAGGCTAGCTACAATGGCCAGGGTGAGCCCGGTTATCCATACATCGGGGTTAGACAGGTAACTGAAATCGGGAAGCGTAAAAAAGGAAGCGAACTCACTAAAGCTGCCTGCGACCGGGATGTTGACCAGGTGCGATTTTCCGAGGGCAAACCCGGGATAGCCCGCTTTCAAAATTTCATTGATGCCGATACCGGCCAGGACCACCACAAGGGGCGCCGGAATCAGTTTGAAGAACGGGAATTTTTTAAGCAGCACTTTATCCCAAAGCATTTGTATGCCCAGGGACAGAAACCCTATCATGAGGGCAACAGGCAGGATATTTCCCGCTGCCAGCAGGATGGCTGAGAAAGTATTGTTCCCGTCTTTCTGTAGAAATTCCTCATCCCCGGTGAAATCATTTTCATACCCTAAAAAATGGGGCAGCTGTTTAAGAATCAGGATCAGCCCGATGGAGGCGAGCATGCCCTTGATCACTGCTGAAGGAATATAATCACCGAGTACCCCTGCTTTCAAAAAGCCGAGGATGACCTGCAGGAAGCCGGCGATCACAACGGCGACCAGGAAAGCGTCGAAGACCTGGAGTTTACCGATGGCCACGGCTACGATTGCAGTCAGCCCCGCGGCAGGTCCGGCCACGCTCAGGTTGGATCCGCTGAGTGAACCAATCACAAGTCCCCCGACAATGCCCCCAATGAGACCGGAGAACAACGGGGCATTGCTCCCAGCGCAATACCCAGACAGAGGGGTAGTGCCACGAGAAATACGACAACGGAAGCGGGGAAATCGGCCGTTAAATTGCTGAGATATGATGTAGCTTTTTTCATAATACATAGTAAATACCTGGTATACATGGAATAGCCATAACTGTATACAGGTGAACAGGGTAACGCCCGGTGGGCAAACCTGTTTTTGTTAAAATATAAGGATAGAAATAACTACCGGAGTCCCGTAAACGTGAACTGTTAACGGGATAAAATACCGGAGTGAACAGAAGTGATTATGAAAAAATTTTGGGGGGGGGCGTTGGCAGTGAGGGGTAATGAACGGGAAGCTTTCCACTTCCTGCACCGATGCCCGGCTTTGTATACGCTACCATTGATATTCCGGAGGAACGCATACCATGGTGGGTGAATACAGAAAATTCCTTGGTGCTGTCTTTCTTTTCTTTGCAAAAACCGGTCTCTGGCGAACTGTCCTGGTCCTCTTCTGCAGGAGCGGAAGCAGCGGTCTGAACAGCTTTTTTATTTTTGGCGGAAACGACATAACCAGACCCTACGATACAGCACAGCAGCGCTGCCAAAACAGCGGCTGCTATTAATTTCAGTACCGGGGTAGTCTTATGTTTCACGAGGGCAAAAGTACCAAAAAATAATTGGGGCTCCAACCGGTTTATTTTTTTTAACACCTGTATTCATTAATAATCAAGCTTGTAACTTCATGCTTCCCGACCAATCATTAACCGGGTACTTCTACCTTCAAACGATTTGAGCTATGACCTACCCCTACCAGATCACCAGTTTAGCAGCATACGAGTCGGCCTACCGGCAAAGTGTAGAAGATCCCGACACGTTTTGGGCATCCGTTGCAGAAAATTTTGCCTGGCGGAAAAAGTGGGATCGGGTACTGAAATGGAATTTCAAAGAGCCGTCGGTGGAATGGTTTGGCGGTGCAAAACTCAATATCACCGAGAACTGCATCGATCGCCACCTCGGGACCCTTGGTGATAAACCGGCTATTATCTGGGAGCCGAACAATCCCGAAGAAAGAACGAGGGTGGTCACTTATGCCCGGCTGCATAAACGGGTCTGCCAGTTTGCGCAGGTATTGAAAAATAATGGGGTGAAGAAAGGGGATCGCGTATGTATTTATATGGGTATGGTGCCCGAGCTCGCGTATGCCGTATTGGGATGTGCGCGCATCGGCGCTATACACAGTGTAATCTTCGGAGGTTTCAGTGCGCGTAGCATCGCGGACAGGTTGGAAGATGCGCAAGCTGAATTTATTGTTACCTGCGACGGTGCCTACCGCGGAGGTAAAGACATCCCGCTGAAGAGCATTATCGATGATGCGCTTACCGGGAATAAGACGGTGAAGAAAGTAATTGTCTATACCCGCACCAGGACACCGGTCAGTATGATCAAAGGCAGGGATGTGTGGTGGGAAGATGAAATGGAGTTTGCAGAAACGCAGGTGGAGAAAGAAGGCGTGGTGTCATTTCCCGCGGAAGAAATGGATGCGGAAGATCCGTTGTTCATCCTGTATACATCCGGCAGTACCGGGAAGCCGAAAGGGGTGGTGCACAGCTCCGCCGGTTATATGGTATGGGCGAATTACACGTTTGTCAACGTGTTCCAGTACCAGCCCGGGCAGGTCCATTTTTGTACGGCGGATATCGGGTGGATCACGGGTCATTCCTATATCGTGTATGGCCCGCTCAGCGCCGGTGCCACCTCGGTGATGTTTGAGGGCATTCCCACCTGGCCGGATGCCGGCAGGTTCTGGGATATCGTGGATAAACACAACATCAATATCCTGTACACCGCGCCAACCGCCATCCGCAGCCTGATGGGCCATGGCGAACAACCGCTGGAAGGCAAGAACCTGTCGTCGTTGAAGGTGCTGGGCACCGTGGGAGAACCCATCAATGAAGAAGCCTGGCACTGGTACGATGAAAATATCGGCCGAAAGAACTGCCCGATAGTGGATACCTGGTGGCAGACCGAGACCGGGGGGATTCTCATTTCCAACCTCGCGGGGATTACACCGGCAATTCCTTCCTGGGCGACGTTGCCGTTGCCCGGCGTTCAACCCTTACTGGTAGATGATAAGGGCAATGAAGTGACGGAGCCTGGTGAGGACGGTTTTTATAAAGGCAATCTCTGTATACGCGCTCCGTGGCCGGGTATCATACGCACTACTTACGGTGATCATGAACGCTGCCGTACCAACTATTTCGCGACGTACGAAAATTTATATTTTACCGGGGACGGCGCGCTCAGGGATCAGCAGGGGAATTACCGGATCACGGGCCGGGTGGATGATGTGCTGAATGTAAGTGGTCATCGCATTGGCACAGCAGAAGTGGAGAATGCCATTAATATGCATTCCGGCGTTGTGGAAAGCGCGGTCGTCGGGTATCCCCATGCCGTGAAGGGCCAGGGGATTTATGCATTTGTTATTTTCCAGGGAAAAAAAGTGGACGATGATAAAAACCGGAGGAATATAGCAGAAACTGTCAGCCGTATTATCGGCGCGATTGCAAAGCCGGATAAAATTCAGTTTGTGACCGGGCTTCCAAAGACCCGCAGCGGTAAGATCATGCGGCGCATTTTAAGAAAGATAGCAGAGAATGAATTACAGGCGCTGGGGGATACCAGTACCCTTCTCGACCCGGGCGTAGTGGATGAAATCCGGGAAGGGCGAATATAACGTTCTCGGACAGCCGCTCAGGACGCAGAAGGAATTTGGGGTTATAAGGCACACGCCGGTTGATGACCATACAAAATAATTTCTCGCCAAGTAAACATCGAAAGAAAGGATTTAATTCGGTTACTAAGATTCAGTTGGCCCATTTCAAACGCTCACCAACAATTTACTGCTTCGGATTCCGAGCCTTCAGTATGAATGGCTGATCGTCATCCAAAAAAGAAAGCTCAAAAGCGATCGGAAGGACGCGATATGTAAACAACATTGCGATACAAATGAACTTGGGCGAGTCGAGCGCTTAATGACACCGGGTGATAGTTACGGGGACCAGAACAGGCTTATCCTGGTTCAATCGTTCACCCGGTTTTTGAAGATTATTACACGAGTTGATGCTGGCAGGCAGCGATTTGGGACAATGCTACTTTTCAAGGGGATTTAATAAGGTGGCGCGTTCTTGCAAAAGGGCCGCTTTTTGCCGGGCCGGTAAATTGTGCCAACGCCGTAGCTGCCATGGTGTCGTTTCCCGCGTATAAAAAAGATGGGCGGCCAGTCCTGATACTATCATAATCAAGCCTGCTGCGGCAGCATAGGCCGGCCTGCCCAGGAACCCGGCAGACAGTGACACCGTAATGAGCCAGACCGGGTAAAGTGCGGTGCAAAGCACTACAAAGATCCAGCTAAAGAAGTCCTGGCGAGCTACTATTTTTCCCGTAGTCCGGCGTGCCAGCCACAGCGGTGGTCCGTTCAGCAATACTCCGATGGCGGCGAGCGGTGCCGCCATCCACCATCCTGCCATTTTCCAGGCGGCGTAAGGTTGCGCGGAAGCTACAGCCGCATCTTTCACCCCGGCCTGCTGAAGCCGTAAAAAGTACTGGTCCACAGCCTGCCTGCCGGCGATAAAATCGCTGTCGGAAAGCTGGTTGATGAACCGGCAGATGGCTTGTTCGTCCACGAGTCGTTGGGCGGAATGAATCTTCCAGGGGTGAGCCGGGAGCGACGGATTTCCGTTCCGGGTCATGCTGAGTAAAAGTTCGGCAATACGCAGCCGTTCTCTTTTGTCGATATGCAATACAAGGGGTAACATATGCAAACGCGCTTCCCGGCTAACCTGCAGGAGCACGGCACCAGGATTTGGCCGGAATACGGTCCTGTCTGGGCCTAGCAGCAGGGGCACTCCCACATACACCTGCACGGACCTGCCCGCTTTTACCGGGTCGTCGTAGGTGAGGCCTGCCGGGAAGACCGGGATGCTGATATCGAGTGATTCCGTGGCTTCCAGGCCCAGCCTGAATATTCCTTTCCGAAAGGGTAACACTTGTTCTTCGGTATGGCTGAGACTCTCCGGAAAGAATACAATCACTCCGCCTGCACGCAGTATTTTTTTGCCTTCGGCGAAGCTGGCGCGGTTGATATCCAGGGATGTTTTTCCGGGCTGGTGAGAATGAACCGGCAGCATGTGCAGCCTGTGCAGGAGCAGGGCAACGAAGCGATTTTGGAATACGTCGCCCCGGGCATAAAACCAGGCTTTTCTTTGCAGCAACAATCCGATTAGGGCAGCATCCATTAAGGAGGAGTGATGATTGGCGATGATGATAACAGGCCCTTTGCGTGGGATGTGTTCAAACCCCGAAACAAATAAGTGCCGGTAAAAAAACCGCAGGCTGGCGGTCATCATTATCCTAGCGATAGCATACAGCATGGGTCGCCCCACTTAGGTTTGGGCAGGCTAAAGTTAGGGTGCTGCAATGCCGGAAAGAAGAAAAAGGATCGGTTTACCAAATAAGTTGACCGGGGATAAGTCAGCGCTGGATCGTTACCTGGGTACCCAGTGGGATAAGGCTGTAGAGGTCTTCGATCTCATCGTTTTTCAGTGAGACGCAGCCATTGGTCCAGTTCTGGTAGAAATCCACCGCCATGTCATCCCGCTGCCAGGTGCCGTGGATACCGATCCCGCCGCCAATTCGCGCGTTTTTTGAAATCAGGCCTTTTGCTTTTCGCTGGTTGAATTTTTCATAATCCGCCCGGGTGGGATAGTCCAGCAACATCATGCGATCCCATTTTTCATGGGGTCTTTTTGAGGCAATATGATAAACGCCCTCCGGTGTTTTCCGATCTCCTTCCGTCATTTTATCATCAAGGCTCTTGCTTCCAAAAACCACCGGGTAGGTGGCATACCAGCCGTTATCGTCGTACACCCTTAACTCGTAATCAGATTTGTCTATAACGATATATGGCCTGCCCGTGAGGTCGCCGTTAAAGAAACGGTGTTTCACCATCCGGCTGCTTTCCCGGGTTGTAAAAGCGAGCAGGGCAATAGCCATCAGCAGGGTGCCCGCGAGAATACCTTTTTTCATATACCGTTTTTAAAGAGACCGGGACAACGCTGCACAGTTTAATGGTTGTTTTCCACGAGCTGCGCAGCATAAGCAAATCCTGTGCTATTTAAACGGGAAATAGGAGGCCGCGCGTATACCGGCACCTTCTTTTAAGTATTTATTGGCAGATTCCCGGGGGTCGGCACCGAGCCCGGTTTTACCAGTTACTAAGCCGGATGCCCGCGTTCCATGGCGTCTGGTCGAGCCCCTTTTCAAACATACTGCGGGTGGCCAGAGAACCGAAGAGTTTCAAAGGTCCCAGCTGCAGTTCCCCCACGTAACTGATTTTGAAGGGGCGGAGGTACATGTCCGCATGTATTTTCTGTTTACCATCTTCGGCTGTCACCATTTTCTGCCGGGAAGAATACAGGTAGCCGGCGCTCACTCCGGCGCTGAATCCCACGGAATGGTTATAGCTTCTTCCGGGGGTGAAGTTAACATTGAGCATGACCGGGATGGTCACATAATCGGCCGCGAGTTTATCTTTTGAATAGTGCCGCGCAGGGTCAGTGGAAAACAGGTTCGTGGTTTTGTTGTACAGGATGGGGGTTTCGTACCGGTAATTATTCAGTTCAATGCCCAGGCCGTATTTCAGGTTCACCACCCGGCTGATGAGGTTAATCCGCTGCATGAACAGCCAGATGTTCACATCCAGTGATTTACCGGTTCTCAGTTTGAACTGATCCCCGGAAAGGCCGGGTTGCACCACGCCGGCCGCTGCTGCCGCGCCATAGTTGGTGTGGTCGGTATAGTTGGCAAAGCCGAGATCAACGATCAGCCAGTTGGTGCTGCTGTTTTTCCGCGCTTGCCCGCTGTGGTGGTTGGGTGCACCGCGTTCATGACTTTCATACCGGCCATTGGCTTTTTTGATGATGATCAGGTTGCCCATGTAAGTGGTGTCACCGGAAGTACGCGGGTTACCGCTGCTGTCAACCTGTCCAAATACCGGAGCGAAGAAAAGGCTGGCGAAGAGGAAGGATAAAAATCTGGACATACTAAATGATTTTAAAAAAGATAATAATTGGTTACGAAAAATCCCTTGCCGGCGCCTGGTCACGCACTCCTCCGGAGAAGTGCATGACATTAAGAAATCGGCAGGAAATTAATTCAGGGCAAATTCAAAGCCGCCAACCAGGATGGTTTTCCGGTTGCCATCCCCTTCACGGGCATGGGCTTTTTTATGAATGGCTGCGGAGGTCCGCTGTATAAAATTTCTTATCGCGTGTTCCGCTTTTCCAGCTCCCGGAATCAGGTGCCCCTCCTCTTCCTCGCTGCTGCTGGCCCACTGTGCCTGCACCGGTTCTTTCAGTAACATGGGCTGATCCGGGCCGGGGGCAGCCACTGTTGCCTGTACGTTTTCATGACCGGTGCTGTTTACCCTTGCCGGCCTGAGGTTTAATGCAACCGATTCAGAAGCGGTGGCCACTTCCGGTACCCCGTTTTCAATGGTACCGGGCGAAATCAATACTAATTTCTCCGGCGGTATCTCCTTCTTTTGAATGACCTGGTGACGGCTGGCCGGCTGTATTTTAGCTACCGGACGGATCGGGTTGACCCGGGGGAACATTTTTTCGCCGGAAGGCCGGCTCACCCTGTTCTCCAATTTTGCCACTGCGAGCGGCGCTTGAGGTAAAGGAGGGGCGGCCGCCAGCACAGGTTGGTCTGCAGGTTTGATACCGGTGTGGTTGAAATACAACAGGCTGGTTATCAGCATCAGTATCAATACAGCCGCTGCAACTGCCCATTCTGCCATCATCCGGTAAACAGGCCTGCGGGCAGCTAAGCGATATAGCTGTTCGCGCGCCGGGCACAGCACCTGCCAATCGGGTTGAAAAATCAGTTGGGCGCCGGTATTCAAAACTTGCTGCATCCGCGTATTGCTTTGCGCAAATTTTTCAACTGCATTCCGCTGTACTTCATTTAATTCCGCATCGTGATAGCAGGTTACCCATTCTTCAAAATTCGCGTCTGCCAGGTCAGGTTCATGGGCGGACCTTTTCAATAAGTCCCGGTTGTCAAAAACAAGATGCGTGTCCGGGGTGGCCACGGTTGTCTGAAAATATTCCAGTTCTTCGCGCAGATCCGGGCAGGCTTCCAGGAAATTTTCCACTGCCATCTTTTCGGTACTTGAAAGCTCTCCATCCGCGTACCGGATGAAAAAATCTTCGTAATTATTTCTATTAATCAGCATAGCTTTTTTTTTCGCGCCTCAGCGCACATTTTCCGGGCTTACCAGGTATGCTTTCAACTGCATGCGGGCCCGGAAGAGGTAAACTTTTACCTGGCTGGCATTCAACCCGGTGATGGTCCCGATTTCTGCATAACTGTATCCTTCGTAATCTTTCAGCAACACCAGGCTGCGCTGGGTTTCGCTGAGGGTATCGAGGGCGCGCTCCAACACCTTCCTGAGGTGGTTGGACTGCGGAGCAATCACCGCCGACTGCTCCTCAAAATTTTCCTTAAGGGTAATCCGCTTGTTCTTGCGGATGTGATCGATCAGGGTGTGATAGGCGATGGTAAAGAGGTACGACTTGCTTTTCCCCGGATCCAGTTCCATCCTGTTGCGCCATAATTTTTCAAAAGCGGTCTGTACCACATCCCGCGAATCCGCTTCATGCCGCAGGTTCTTCAACACAAAGCGGTATACCCTGTCAGCATATTGATCGACACAAGTATTATATTCCTGTTCAGTCATTTTTTTTCACCAGTCAGTTAACGAATTGATTGTGCCAGTCCGGACAAAGCGTTGATTTACGTTGCCCGCCGCCGCAGGTATGACGAATGGCAGAAAGCGGAAGTTACATTTTTGCCGAATTTTTTTGAATTGAAAAGGGGCAGGACTAATACAGGGGGGTGACCAGGTGGCCTGACACGGTCTCCCAAAAAATACCAGCCCCGGGCAAGGGGGTATGAGGGGTGAAGGCGGCGCTGTTAAAATGTGGTTCCGACAGGCTTTGCTGTCCCCTGCCGGTCCAGATCAGGCAGGCGGTAAGGAGGAGCAATAAGAGCATCCCGGTGATGAAACTGCGTTTGGGCATGGCGGGTGGTTAATTTCAGTTAGACGAAGGTAACCGCAGGTTGTTACAGGAACCAGGAAAATACAGCGGATGCCGGGCAATACCCGGCAAAAAGGGTGATTTCACCGGTAAAAACCCTTCCTGCACGTTCACCCGCCTAACGCGGTATTCCTTTATTTTTGCTGTCTAAATGCGCTATTATGAAGAACAGCTTTACAGGAAGAATCGAAAAGGAACTGGAAGATATAAGACAGGCAGGCCTTTTCAAGCAGGAGCGCATCATCACCAGTGAGCAGGGTCCCGAAATCGAAGTACGTATTGCAGGGGCAGTTTCAGGCGAAGCCGATCGTAAGGTGCTTAATTTCTGTGCCAACAACTATCTTGGGCTTTCTTCTCACCCTGCCGTGATAAAAGCGGCGCATGCAGCCATCGACAGCCACGGCTATGGGATGAGCAGCGTCCGTTTTATCTGTGGTACGCAGGATATTCACAAGGAACTGGAAGAAAAACTCAGCCGCTTCCTGGGCACGGAAGATACCATATTGTATGCCGCTGCCTTCGATGCCAACGGCGGGCTCTTCGAGCCGCTTTTTTCAGAAGACGATGCGATCATCAGCGATGCGCTCAACCATGCCTCCATCATCGACGGGGTAAGGCTGTGCAAAGCAAAACGACTCCGGTACCTGCATAACGATATGGCCGACCTGGAGGCAAAGCTGAAGGAAAGCCGGGATTGCCGCAGCCGTATCATTGCCACCGACGGATCGTTCAGCATGGACGGTACCATCGCGCAGCTCGATAGAATATGTGACCTCGCCGATCAATACGATGCTATCGTGATGATCGATGAATGTCATTCCACCGGCTTCCTGGGTAAGAGCGGGAGAGGCACCCACGAATACCGCGGGGTGATGGGTCGCGTGGATATCATTACCGGTACGCTGGGCAAAGCGCTTGGCGGCGCAAGCGGTGGTTTCACCAGTGGAAAAGCACCGATCATCGCCATGCTGCGGCAACGATCAAGGCCCTATCTATTTTCTAATACCCTCGCTCCGGCGATTACCGGCGCATCCATCGCCGTGCTGGATATGCTCAGCGAAACCACTGACCTGCGGGACCGGCTGGAAAACAATACCCGGTTCTTCCGGGACCGCATGACCGCGGTAGGATTTGATATCAAACCCGGCGATCACCCGATTGTACCTATCATGCTCTACGAAGCGGAAACTGCCCAGCGGTTTGCTGCGGCGCTGCTGGAGGAAGGGATATACGTCACGGGATTTTTTTTCCCGGTAGTACCCAAAGGCCAGGCCAGGATAAGGGTTCAGCTGAGTGCGGCACACCGGCAGGAACACCTCGACAAAGCGGTGGATGCCTTTGTAAAAGTCGGCCGCAAGCTCGGCGTGATCTCCTGAACACGGTTACTGTGCCGCTATCATACTGATTTCCACGTTTACATTTTTAGGAAGCCCCTTTACGGCGACCGTTTCGCGCGCGGGAAAAGGTTGCTCAAGGAAGCTACCGTAAACTTCATTAACGGTACTGAACAACGACATGTCAGTCAGGAATATCGTTGTCTTCAGCACATGACCGAAATCCATGGCCGCCTCTTTTAAGATCGCCTGCAGGTTCAGCATTACCTGCCGGGTTTCTCCCGCAACATCTGTGGCTTCCACATTGCCCGTGGCGGGGTTGATGGCCACCTGGCCGGATATAAAAAGCAGGTTGCCCGAACGGATGGCCTGGCTGTAGGGACCGATCGGGTCGGGTGCCTGGGCGCTATTGACCTTTTGTTTTTGCATGCTCAAATGTATTACAATTACAGGTTGGATTTCCGCAGCCAGGCTTAAGCGCCGGCCCGGCTGATCCCCGCCCCGATTCCGGCAGGCGCCTTACGCTGTACCTGTCCTGTTTAACCGCTCGGGCGGGCGATAAACATATTTCATTTGGTAAAAAAATTATATATATTAGTGGGTTGATACAAGATGCTATGGAAACAATTTTACAGGTGGACTGCAGTACGGGCACGGCGCAGGTATCGCTGTCAGTGCAGGGGCGGCTGATGGCTTCAAAAGAGAACCGGAAAATGACTGATCACGCAAGCTGGCTGCAAGTTGCTATAAAAGACACTTTGGAAGAAGCGGGTATGTCGATCCGAAACCTGGACGCAGCGGCGGTTGTGGCCGGCCCGGGATCCTATACGGGCATCAGGGTAGGGATGGCTTCAGCAAAAGGACTTTGTTATGCGCTGGATATTCCGATGATAACACTGAACAGCCTTGTTGTACTGGCCCATGCCGCAGCCAGGAACAATACCGAACCAGCTGTACAGCTCCTCTGCCCGATGCTGGATGCGCGCCGCATGGAAGTGTTTACCGCTGTCTATACCCCGCTGCTGGGAGAAGTGCTGCCGCCTACTGCGCTGGTACTGACGGATGATGCGTATGCCGACCTGCTTGCTGAAAACAAGATACTTTTTTTGGGGAGTGGAAGCCTGAAATGGAAGGGGTTTACCCGCCATGTGAATGCGCTTTTTGCCGATATCAGCTGTGGACCCGATGATCTGGTGGCACTCGCAACAAACAAATTCAGGGCAAAGGATTTTACAAGCGTTGCCTATGCCGAGCCGGTTTACCTGAAGGCTTTTTATTCCACCCAAAAACCAAAGCCGGCTTAGAAAAGCCTGTAAATAAACATAGTATTTCAACAATGCCCTGTCTTATACGATTGCCCAAAGCCTAAATTTTAAGTTTACATGAACACATCATTAAATCATTTATTTGTAAAACAACAGGAAGGAGAAGCGGTACGCATAGATTTCTTACAGGTGAAAAAGGCGGCTGTCATACTTCGTGCCATCAACCACAAATTGCGGCAACAGATCATGCGACTGCTGGAAGAACAGCAGCGGATGACTGTCACTGAAATTTATGTGCAGCTGAGGCTGGAACAGTCCGTGGCCTCCCAACACCTGGCAATTTTGCGGAGAGCCGGGATAGTAAGCACTTTCCGGGACGGGAAGTACATCTCCTATTCGCTGAATGCAGCCCGTCTTTTGCACCTCAACAAACAGGTACAGGGTATAATAAGTTAACGTTTCGTGTTAACAAACGAGGCCTGCTCGTTGCCGCCCTTTCCGATTTTAAGTACCTTTACTGGCAAATTTATTAATCATGTTTATTAAACAGTTGTACACCGGTTGCTTGAGTGAATCGACTTACTATATTGAAAGCGGCGGCGAAGCAGCGGTCATCGATCCCCTTCGCGATACAACCGTTTATCTTGATCTCGCAAAAGAAAGAAATGCCACGATAAAATATATTTTTGAAACGCACTTTCATGCTGATTTCGTAAGCGGGCATATTGACCTGGGCAAAGAGACCGGCGCACCAATCATCTACGGTCCGGAAACCGTGACCAGTTACCCGGTTACGGTGGCGAAGGATGGCCAGGTTTTTACCCTCGGCGATATGACCATGGAAGTGCTGCATACACCCGGGCACACCCTGGAGTCCGCCTGTTACCTGCTGAAAAACGAGGCCGGAAAACCAGAAGCAGTCTTCACCGGCGATACGTTATTCGTCGGCGACGTGGGCCGGCCGGATTTGTCGCAGCAGGAAAACGGGCTAACCAAAGAAGACCTGGCCGGTATGTTATACGACAGCCTGCACCAAAAAATAATGACCCTGCCCGATTCGGTGACCGTTTATCCGGCACATGGTCCGGGCAGCAGTTGCGGAAAAAATCTTGGACCGGAAACCTCCAGCACCATCGGTGCTGAAAAAGCGAATAATTATGCGCTTAAAGCGACGTCCAGAGAAGCGTTTATAGCGGCCGTGACCCAGGGCCTGTCGGCACCTCCGCAATATTTTCCCGTCAATGCTAAAATAAACCGCGAGGGGTACGAAAGCCTTGATAAAATGCTGAAGCAGGCGGTACAGCCACTTTCACTGGAGGAATTTAAAGCCAAGCGGGCCAGCGCGGGTACTGTGGTGCTCGACACCCGCAACTCAAAAACATTTATCCACGGCTACATCCCGGAGGCGATCAGTATCGGGCTCGATGGCCGATTTGCAGAGTGGGCGGGTATGCTGCTTTCTTTTGCGAATCCCATCCTGATGGTAACTGAAGCAGGGAAAGAAGAGGAAACGGCAGTTCGCCTCGCCCGGGTAGGATTCTCCCGGGTGGAAGGCTATCTCGACGGAGGTTTCTCCACCTGGTCAGACGCAGGCGAAAAAATGGATATGGTCGTAGAGATTGAGGCGGATGAACTGGCCATGGACCTGCCCCATGATACAAAAATGGTGGTCATCGATGTTCGCAGGGAAACGGAATTTGCCGATGGGCATGTGAAAGGCGCCGTTAATATCCCGCTCAGCGATATGACCGACCCGGGCAGTATGGCCAACCTGGACGACACGCAAAACCTGGTTCTCTATTGCGCCGGTGGCTACCGCAGTACCATTGCCGCTTCAATGATGAAAAGGCAGGGCATCCATAACCTGCATACCGTAATGGGTGGCTGGGATAAAATTAAGGAACAGCCCACCATCCCGGTTGCCAAAGAAACCAGTGTGCTGAACTAGCTGTTACGCATAACCGAAAACATTGGTAGCGTAACGAAAAGCGTCACCAGCTATATTATTTCTGTAAACAGGGAAATCCGTCGGGGTTTCCCTGTTTCATTTTCCGGCCCCCTTATTTTCAGCGGTTTCATGCGCCGTGTTTATACCCCTCTTTCGCGTCAATCCCCCATTGTATTTCCGGTTCTTTCCTGCTTGCCGCCGGCCCGGCAAAGATGCATTTTTGTTGTGCAAAGATTTTCTACTGCACATACTTAATCAAAAAAAAATGATCATGAAAAATTTTATCTTACTTCTGTTCGCCGGGTTAACGGCTGCACAACCAGCCATGTCCGCATCCCGCATTCATTATGTTCGCAACATCAAATCCGACAGTGTGTTGCCCGTTGTGCAGCACGCAATACCCCTCCCATCACCGGCAGCTGCAGCACGGCACGGTAAAAGGACACAGCAGTACCGCAAAGACACCCTGGCACCTAAAGATTTGCTCAGGCAACAGGATTCCCTGGATCTACTGCGGCATTTGAAGGTCCAGTATAAACCGCTACGTTTCGCAGCCGATTTCAAGCCCTTTATGACTATCGGGCTGGACAGGGAAAGACGATTGGTCAGAAATTTTCTCAATATCGGCATGGCTTACTACTACAGCTTTCCGCAGGTGGCCGGTCAGCCCAACGGCAACTTTGGATACCTCTATGGAAGTGTGTATCTACCGGTAAATCGTTTGCTGTCGAATTACCGCCGGCAGGATAAGGGCTTGTTCATTTTCGGGCATGGCGGCTACGGGGTGACCGATATTAAAATACAGAACAACGACGGCAAGCCGAAGGTACTGGTAAACGGCGGCTTTGTTTGGCGGGCAGGAATGGATTACTTTTTTTGCCGGGGTATTGGAGTCACGGTGTCAACAATAGCAGGCAAAACCTGGTTGGGCGGGCTCGCTTTCGTCCTGTAACAGGCTGCCTCGACAGCTGAAAGGCCGGTAAAGTGATTTGCCGGCTTTGTCCTGCGATTAACCGGACAGGGATGAAAACAAGCAGAAGTTTCGGCGTCCGGCAACGCTTGCAGCAATACCAATATTAACCCCAGAATGTCTCTTTCAACTTCGGCTCTTAATTTTCTGTCGATGATTTGAAATGTCGTCAATACCTCATTTCTGCAGCAACAACTTATCCCCGAATTCTTCTCTCCAGCTATTTTTCCATCGGTTATGGCTCCACAGGTATAACTCCGGTTGCCGGCGGATATTTTCTTCCAGCGCAGACACGTACAACCGCGTAAGCTCACCCGGCGCGGTGAGTGATGCATCTTCACAAAGCAGGCTCGCGGTGATATGGTACCTGCCACGACCGGGTTTGCTGAAGCCAACGAATACAACCGGTAGTTTGCCGGCCCTCGCCCCTTTTTCAGGACCGGGCAGAAATGCCGTCCGCCGGTGCAGGAAGTCGATCCAATAACTCTTTGCGGGGTTAGACGGGCTCTGATCGGCCACCAGCGCCAGCGCGTACTGGCGGTTGCGATAGGGAAGCATACTCCGCCGCATGTCGTTGTACGGAACAAAAATGGTCCCGAATCGCTGCCGCAGGTGCAGCATGAGTCGGTCAATGATTTTATTGGTAATCGGTGAGTACGCAATGATAAGGGTATACCCGCCATTGACGGCCACCAGGGAATTGCCCAGCTCCCAGTTAAAAAGATGACCCAGCAGTACCTGGCAGGTCTTGCCCTCAGCACTGAGGCGGTGGAAGATGCCCAGGTCCCCGGTGATATGCTGCTCCAGTGAAGCCCTCGACATACTCAGCAGCTTTAGCGTTTCGATCCAGTTGTCCAGGAAATTATGGTAGAAGGCCTTTACTATTTTTTTTCGTTCAGCAGCCGGCTTATCCGGGAACGCCACTGAAAGATTGTATGCCACCAGCTTCCTGCGGTAACCGATTACATGGTACAGCAGGATGTAGACCAGGTCTGAAATACCATACAATATCCAAAACGGCAGCAGGGATACACAGTAGAGCAACGCGTAAACAGGATAATACATGGGTGGAAAATGCTTTTAGCGGGCAGGATCATATGCGCATGGCCTATGCCGACATAGAAAACAAGACCGCTGTTACGCCTTCATCATAATACAATGTTCTGCAGTTTATCACTTTTTGCCGGGAAGTCAGTATTAAAATGTAATCCCCGGCTCTCCTGTCTCAGCTGTGCGCACTTTACTACCAGGTAGGCTACGGTGATCATGTTCCGCAGTTCACACAGCTGGGGCGATACGGTGGTGGCGGCATAAAACTGTTCTGTCTCCGCCCACAACAGGTCCAGCCGCTTCATCGCGCGCTGCAAACGGGTATTGGTTCTCACGATACCCACGTAGTCACTCATCAGCAGCTGCAGTTCTTTGAGACTTTGCGTAATGAGGATCATTTCTCTGGGGTGGGTGGTGCCATCTGCTTTCCAGTCGGGCAACCCCTGCTGCAAGCCTGCGCCGCCAATTTTTTCGGAAGCATCCAGGTATGCCCGGTGACCGAACACCATCGCTTCCAGCAGCGAATTGCTCGCCAGCCTGTTTGCCCCATGAAGACCGGTACTGGCGCATTCACCGGCAGCATACAGGTGCACAATAGAAGTGCGCGCCCACTCGTCGGTCTTAATGCCACCGCAGCTGTAGTGTGCCGCTGGCGCCACCGGGATCTGTTGTTTACTAACGTCTATGCCTATGCTAAGGCATTTCTCGTAGATGTTAGGGAAATGATGAATAAACTTCTCCTTGTCCATCTGCCGGCAGTCGAGGTACACATGTTCGGTTCCGTTCACCTTCATTTCGTTATCGATTGCCCGCGCAACAATATCCCGGGGAGCGAGGTCCTTGCGTTCATCGTAACGCGCCATAAAGGCCTCCCCGTCTTTATTCCGCAATATGCCGCCGTCGCCGCGTACGGCTTCGGTAATCAGGAAGGCCTGCCCGCCCACACCCGCTTCGTATAAGGCCGTGGGATGAAACTGGATGAACTCCATATTCTCGATGCGACCCTTGGCGCGGTACAGCATCGCTACCCCGTCGCCGGTTGCAATGGACGGGTTGGTGGTGGTGCGGTAAATCTGGCCGTTGCCACCGGTAGCCAGGAGGGTTATGCCGGCTATAATCTTTTCAATGTGGTTGGTCTGCAGGTTTAACGCATATACCCCGTAACACGTGATGTCCGGCGTAGCCTTGGTAACCAGGTAACCGAGGTGGTGCTGGGTCAGCAGGTCGAGTACAAAGCAGTGTTTAATAATTTCTATATTAGGCTGGCGACTTACCGCTTCCACCAGCGCGCGTTCCATTTCCCGGCCCGTTACATCTTTGTGGTGCAGGATGCGGTATTCACTGTGACCGCCCTCACGGCCCAACGCATAGTCACCCGTGTCATCCTTATCAAATTCCGCACCCAGCTCAATCAGTTCCCGGATACGATCCACGCCCTCCTTCACCACTATCTCAACCACCGCGGGGTTGCCCAGCCCGTCGCCCGCAATTAATGTATCCTCGATGTGTTTGTCAAAACTGTCTTTTTCGTTGTCCCATACCCCGGCTATACCACCCTGGGCATATTTGGTATTGGTTTCATCGGTGCGGGTTTTGGTGATCACCGTTACCTTCTTTTCCGGGAAACGCCGCGCCATCTTAAGCGCATACGTTAACCCAGCAATTCCTGATCCCACTACTAAAAAATCCGTTTCCATGGCTTATGTTTTACTGGTTTACCGGCAGTTGTTCCTGGCCCGGCATCCTTGTGTCACTCCCTTGTACGCTATTGCTTAACCCGGCAGCCGGTTCCCGGTTCAATACCCGATCCGGATTTCCATCAGTTCAGGATGCTGAAATACATTGAGCAGGTCACTGGTCATGGTCACCGTTTTTTTATCGGCGCTCAGCACCGCCTGGCTGTTGGATACCTGCAGCGCCGGGGACGGCAGGTTGATCACCAGGGTATACTTCATGGGACCGATCATGCCTGCTGCCTGGCTCATCTCCCCGGGTTTCATCATTTTTGCAAAAGCCGCATACCGGGCAGTATTGACGGTCCTGCTGTACAATCCCTTTTTGGCGGTAATATCGTACACCGAAGTAAGCTGGGGAATGCTGCTGCTGTCGTTTCCCCCTCCAGGCATGCCGGAACTCATTTTGCCCGTAATATTTTTCATACTGCCTGCTGCATTGTCAAGGCTGGAATACAATTGCTGCAGGTTACTTTGTGAAGAATAGGGAAAGGAAACATCAATTTTTCCCATGTTATGGCGGGCATCCAGTAACACATGTACGCTTCCTGTCCGCAGTACGGCCTTATCTGCGGCGGCTACGCTGGTGGTGGTATCCATGAAATCTTTCAGGAGCATTATGGTATCCACTGCCCGGTCCATGCCTGCCATAGAAACACTGCTGTCCCCGCCAAAACTTTTTATCAGGCTTACCAGTTTGCTCACATCGGTATTTACGGCGAGTAACCCACTGCCATCGTTATTGATGGTCAGCTCCTCGCGTGTGTCGGCGCAGGACACTGCACTCAACGAAATCACCAGTACAGCAATATAAGTTAACAGGCGGTTCATAAAAAAGATTTGAGGTGATGAATCAGGAGGTTAAAGAAAAACTGGTTTCAAAGGAATGATTGTCGCCGGCTTGCAGCAGCAGCAGGCCCATACCGTTATTGAACGCATCGGGTGCCGCACTTAAATTTTCCAGTGCAATACTACTGCGTGCGGGAGGAATGAACACCTGCAGGTAAGGATAGGATGGGGAGGCAAAAATGGAGAGCTGCACGCCCTTGCCCGGGTTGGATAAAGTACAGGCCGCCTCATCACCGACCGAAGGCCTCAGCAGGAAGCAATTGTCGAGCTTTATCGTTCCCAGCACCGCCGCCGAAAGAAAACGCGTGTCCTGTATTTCTTTTCCGGTCGGCAGTAAACGGTCGTCAAACTCCAGCAGGGTGGCAGAACGAATCTGCAGGTGCCAGTCGTTAGCAGTACCGCCCACGGTAAAATACGGATGCCAGCCATCACTTACCGGAATGGGGCTTTCGCTGAGGTTGGTTACGGTTGTCACTATGTTCAGCCGGTTGCCGGCTGTCAACCGGTAGCTGACGGTGCAGCGGTAGGTAAATGGATATCCCCCGTCTTCGCGGCTATACACGCAGGAGCAGGTTGCAGTCGCTGCCTCGTCACCCCCGCCGGCATCCAGCAGGTCAAAGGCGCGGTTGTATAAAAGTCCGTGGATGGCCGATCCGTCTGCAAACTTTTTACGCAGCTCGTATGCTTTACCGTTGAACAGGTATTTTCCGGCAGCGATCCGGCATACAAAAGGCGAAAGTTTACTGCTTTTAAAACTTTTATCCAGCAGCAATTCCAGTTCGGTGCCATTTGCATAATTGTCGATGCAATTGAAAACGCCCGACGCAGTAGTAATGGAGAAAGTATGAAGCATGGCACCGTGCCGGGGAAGTATAGCCACCTGGGTTCCCGCTGACTCATCGCGGAGCACCAGCTGCTGAAAGCCGTCGCTGTGCTTTTCTGCTGCGGAAAAACGCATGTTATTGATTTATCATTGCAAGAGCAGGTGCCGTCCATACGTTGCTTTCTTTCAGCAAAGTGACCAGTTCTTCGACGGCAATGTCGCTGTTTACATTTCTTTTTACCACTTCTTTTCCCCGGTAAAGTGTAATCTTACCCGGGCCACTGCCCACGTAGCCAAAATCGGCATCCGCCATTTCTCCCGGACCGTTAACGATACAGCCCATGATGGCTATCTTAACGCCTTTTAAATGATTAGTCACCGACCGGATGCGCGCAGTGGTTTCCTGCAGATCGAACAGCGTTCTTCCGCAACTCGGGCAACTGATATATTCTGTTTTTGAAATGCGCGTTCGCGTCGCCTGTAAAATGGAAAAGGAGGTATTGTTGATGAACTGGTGGTTGTCCCTGGTCTCCAGGTAGGTGCGGCCGGTCACCTTGCTGTTATTGAATTTCGCCGGATCATTCATCAGCCATATCCCATCCCCCATACCGTCAAGGAGCAGGGCTCCTGCTTCGGATGAAAAATGAATCAGCTGCCCGTCAACTGTATTGGCTTTGCTCTCCACGCATAAAATAACGGGGCAGCTGATGCCTTTATGCATCAGCTCAATAATAAAACGCCGCACGGACGCCATGGCGTACCGGTGAGACGACGAGCAGCAAAGTACGATACCCGTCCAGTCGGTGATCATTTCCGCCAGTTGCATAGCCTGGTCACCTGCAGTATCCACGGCAACAAAAAGCTCCGCTGCGCCCTGCCGGCCTGAGGCCAGCAGTTCCCCGGCAGTGAAAAGGGGAACAGCATTACTGTTGCTGCCCGCCTGCTGCCACGCGGAATGGTCAGCTACTATCTTCAATGTACCCGGCAGGGCAAAGCCCGGAATTTGTTTTGCCGTGTAGATAAAATCTGCGGCCGCATCAGCAATATGCCACTTGTCGGTACCTGCATCATAAGTATAGCCGATGCCGCGCAGATCGCCAGGTTGAATGTTATTGTTGTGCATGAAATCCGTTACTACCACCGGCACCTGTTTTCCGCCGGAATTGCCTACTGCTGCAGTCTTTCTCCTTGCATAAGAAAACGGCGAATACGGCAGCTGTTGTACGGGTACAATTTCTCGTTCATCCGGCGCCGCCTCAGTCCTGGCCGAATAGCGGTTCACCAGGTCCTGGCAAACCGGAATCTCAAATTCGGGATCTTCGGTCAGGGATACCCGTATGGTGTCTCCCAGCCCGTCTTCAAGGAGGGAGCCGATCCCGATGGCCGATTTGATGCGCCCGTCTTCGCCATCACCCGCTTCTGTAACACCAAGGTGAAGGGGATAACATACCCCGAACTCTTTCTCCATCACCTGTACCAGCAGGCGGTAGGCCTGCACCATCACCTGCGGGTTGCTGCTTTTCATACTCAGCACGATGTTATGGTAACTTTCTGCCCTGGCAATCCGCAGGAATTCCATCGCGCTTTCCACCATGCCGTTTGCGGTGTCGCCATAACGGCTCATGATCCGGTCGCTCAGCGACCCGTGATTGGTGCCAATGCGCATGGCTGTGCCGTATTCTTTACATATCCTGATGAGTGGCGTAAATCTTTCTCTGATGCGATCGATCTCCTCCGCATACTCCCCATCGGTATAATCGATCTGCTCAAATTTTTTCTTGTCCACATAATTGCCGGGGTTCACCCTCACTTTTTCAACAATACGGGCTGCAATCTCGGCGGCATTCGGGGTGAAGTGGATATCGGCCACCAGCGGTGTCGTATACCCGCGGCGGCGCAATTCTTTCTTGATGGCCAGTAAGTTTTCGGCCTCATTTTTACTGGGGGCGGTGATCCGCACCAGCTCCGCACCCGCCTCGATGCACCGGATGGATTGTTCCACCGTTGCCAGCGTATCCATGGTATTGGTGGTAGTCATCGTCTGGATGCGGACAGGGTGACCATTTCCCAGCAGCAACCCCCCTACATTTACTTCGAGCGTAGGGAGCCGGCGCGGGCTGGTGAGCGAGGGACAATAGTACTGCATGGTCAGGAACGATTAGATAAATTTCCCCTGTTGTAGGGCGTTACAAAACTAACAAACCTTGCCGGCAGATGGGTAATAATTATATGTGAAGCTTTGGCAGGACATGCCTGGTTGCAGTGTAAGACCGCTCCCGCGAGGGAACGCCACACTTGTTTAACCCCACCCGGATTTTTTGGTACTGATTACAGCGCGCTTGCCTTATTTTTAAAAAATGAAATACCTGTTGCTTATCGCCCTGCTGCCGATCCGACTCGCCGCCCAGCCCTTTACCCCGAAAGAGGTTACCCACTGGAAAGAACAATCCCGGCACGTGACCATCATGCGGGACAACTGGGGTATCCCGCATATCTATGGCAAGACTGATGCAGATGCCGTGTTCGGCCTGCTGTACGCACAATGTGAAGACGACTTTCCCCGCGTGGAAATGAATTATATCGAAAAGCTCGGCTGGATGGCGGAAATAAAAGGCAGGAGCGCCGTGTACGGCGATTTATTGATCCGGCTGGTGATCGATTCCGCCGATGCCATAGCAGATTTTAAAAAATGCCCGGCCTGGCTGCAGCAACTGATGTATGCCTATGCGGATGGCATCAATTTTTACCTGTACAGCCATCCTGCAGTGAAACCGGCCCTGCTTAGCCGCTTCCAGCCCTGGTACCCGCTGCTGTGGACCGATGGCAGCATCGGCGCCATCAGCACCGCGGGGGTAACCGAAAAGGAATTAAAAGATTTCTACACCGGCCAGCCGGAAATTGCCCGGTCCGCAATCCCCGATCCCGATCCCACCGGTTCTAACGGATTCGCTTTCGCACCTTCCATAACGACAACGCACAACGCTATTTTGTACATCAACCCCCATGTTTCCTTTTATTTCCGGCCGGAAGTGCATATGGTCAGCGAAGAAGGGCTAAATGCCTACGGCGCGGTGACCTGGGGACAATTTTTTATCTACCAGGGCTTCAATGAACACTGTGGGTGGATGCATACTTCCAACAATGTGGACATCGCTGATTTATATGCTGAAAAAATCTCCCATAAAGACAATCATTTTGTTTACAGGTACGACAACCACCAGCTCCCTGTCCTGGAAAAGAAAATTCCCATCCGCTACAAGGCTGGAAATAAATTGGAGGAGATGACCGTCAACGCGCTGTTTACGGGTCATGGGCCCATCATGGCGAAAAGAAACGGAAACTGGCTGAGTGTAAAAGCCAATAACCGATCAGTCAACGGACTCATCCAGAGCTGGGAGCGCACAAAGACCACAAGTTTTGCCGCTTATAAAAAGGTGATGGGCCTGCTTGCCAATACCTCTAACAATACCGTGTACGCAGATGCAGAGGGCAACATCGCCTACTGGCACGGTAATTTTATTCCGAAGCGGGATACTGCCTATAATTGGGCCCGCCCCGTGGACGGCAGCACCAGTGCCACCGAATGGAAGGGACTGCATACCGTGGAAGAGAGCGTGCACCTGTACAACCCGCCCAACGGCTGGCTGCAGAACTGTAACTCCACCCCTTTCACCGTTGCCGGCGTAAACAGTCCCAAACGTGCAGATTATCCCGCTTATATGGCGCCTGACGGCGAAAATTTCAGGGGCATCAATGCAGTGCGGGTGCTCAGTTCAAAAACAAATCTCAGCCTTAACGATGTAATTACTGAAGGATACGATACCTACCTGGCGGGATTCGAACAGCTTGTTCCAGCGCTGGTGAAATTTTTTGACCAGGCCGCCGGCGACACGGCCTATGCCGCGTTGTCCGCACCAGTTGCATTGCTGCGGAACTGGGATTTCCGGTGCGGGGAAAATTCGGTGGCCACCACCCTCGCTGTAACCTGGGGCGAGAAGCTGCTGCCGAAAATGGCGGCTGATGAAGACGAATATGAGTTGACCGACCAGGTACAACGCACCAAGCGTTTCATCGGCACAGCCAAACCGGCCGACCTGCTGCAACCCTTTGCTGCAACGCTTAAAGAATTGCAGTCACGCTACGGCAACTGGCAGATTCCCTGGGGACAAATCAACCGGTTCCAGCGCATTACCGGCAATATTGAACTCACCTATAACGACAGTTTGCCCAGCCTGCCGGTAGGTTTTGCCGCGGCATTATGGGGTATGCTGCCCTCTTATGCCAGCCGGTATTTCCCCGGAACAAATAATCGCTATGGTGTATACGGCAACAGCTTTATCTGTGCCGTGGAGTTTGGTAAGCGCATTAAGGCAAAATCGTTGCTGGCGGGTGGAGAAAGCGGTCATCCTGCATCCGCACATTTTGCAGACCAGGGTATGATGTATTCGAAAGGACAATTTAAAGACGTGTTGTTTTACAGGGAAGACGTGGAAAAGCATGCGCAACAAACCTATCATCCGGGAAATCCCTGAGCTGTTGCAGGTCTGAAAGGAGTTTACTATTTTGTCACTTTTACTACAATTTTAAAACCTACCAGACTCCCATGCAAAAAGCCCTGAAAATTGTTACACTCGCGTTTAGCCTGCTCATTGCCTCTGCACTTGATGCACAACTGCAGGTCGACCACCTCTCATTCAAAGGCTTCAGTGCCGTCGGCTTTGGTGCCTTCCTGAATTTTGCTATACCGGTGAGCGAAGCGGATTTTGTCACCGCCGAAGGCGGCCTCGATTTATTTTCATCGCAGCAGCAAAACGTGGTCGTACTGCCTTTACTGGCGGGTTACCGGTATACCCTCGATCGAAGCGGCACCGGGTTTTATCTTGAACCCAATGCAGGCTACAGCTATGGCGGCACGGATATACAGATCGAAGACCAAAACGGCAACTATGCAGACCAAAAGGTATCAGGCGTCGCTGCGGGGGCCAGTGCGGGGTACCTCTTTGAGCCGGCCGGCCGGATACAGTTCAACCTCGGTCTTCGCTATGAACATATCTTCGGACCGGTGGCACAAAATATGTTTTCACTCCGGATCTCACACGCCTTTACCTTCGGCAGAAGGGAATAGTATTTTTATATTCCAGTGATGCACCTATAACGCCGGCTGAACTGCGCGGATGTCAGTTCACTTTTTGTACTTAAATTTATAGACCGGGGGCAGCATTTTTCTGCCCGCCATAAAATTGTTTATCATGAAGGCAATCCTTTTTTCAGTCGCGTTATGTATAGTATTTACCGCGGTAACCGCCCAGCCCGTTATCGGTGTACAGCTTTATACCTTCAGGAACCAGTTCAAAAAGGATGTGCCGGGAACGCTTGAAAAAATTCACGCGATGGGCATCAAACAGATCGAGGCTGGTGGTTCCTATGGGTTTTCTGTGGATTCGTTCAAACACCTGCTGGCGATAAATAAGCTTACGGTGATCAGCGTGGGGGCAGACTATAAAGAACTGGAAAACTATGTGCAGAAGGTTGTGAACAACGCCGCCGTATATGGCGCCAAATACGTGATGTGTGCCTGGGTGCCGCACAACGGGGAGTTCACAGCGGCAGATGCCGACAAGGCAGTCGCGGTTTTTAACCAGGCGGGAAAGGTGCTGAAGGAGCATGGCATCAGTCTTTGTTATCACGCACACGGGTATGAATTTCTGCCCTATGAATCAGGAACGATCTTCGATTATATGGCAAAAAAAATGGATCCGCGGTATGCCAATTTCGAAATGGATGTTTTCTGGGTAAAACATCCCGGCCAGGAACCAATTACCCTGCTTAAAAAATACCCCGGGCGTTTCCCGCTGATGCACCTTAAAGATCGCAAACCCGGCACCCCGGGCAACCAGGAGGGAAAGGCACCGGATGAAAGCAACGTGGTGCTTGGCCAGGGCGACGTGGGCATCGCCGCCATCATGAAAGCCGCTCCTAAATACGGAGTCAAATATTTTTTCATTGAAGACGAATCACCGGTGTCCCTGGAGCAGGTGCCCCAAAGCCTGGCTTACCTCAAAAGCCTGAAATAAAACGCCTCATCAGTTGATGCAGGGGATTACTGCAGGTATTTTCCAAACCATTCGAGGTTCGTTTTAATCACTTCCAAAATCATTTTGGGTTCCTGGGGTCCATGCGGCTGACGGGGTAATGCAAGCAGCCTTACCGGTACACCTCTTCTCTTTAATGCCGTGTAAAACATCATGCCCTGGCTAAAAGGCACGCGCAGATCGGCCTCCCCCTGCTGCAGCAACACGGGCGTTGCAACCTGGTCTACAAAGCGAATCGGCGAATGGGCACTGTATACATCGTAGTCCTCCCAGGGTTCTTTTTGCATATACGAGGTGAGGAAGCCGGGAATGTCATCCGTGAAATCCTGGCCGGGTAGATCCACTACCGGTGCACCAATGGAGGCGGCCTTGAACCGGTTGCTGTGACCAACTATCCAGCTACTCATAAAACCACCATAACTCCATCCGCAAACACCAAGCTTCGACGAATCGCCGATGCCCATTTTCAGGACATAGTCTACGCCACTCATTATATCCTTGTAATCGCCGCCACCCCAGTCCCGCTGATTGGCAAGCCGAAAGTCAACGCCATACCCCGACGATCCTCTTGGATTCGGCCGCAAGATGGCATAACCCATTTCGGCAAATGATGCTATGGGGTACACAATTTGGTTACCCGAAGTAAAACTTTGGGAAAATACGCCTGCGGGGCCACCATGAACATTTAGAATGAGCGGATATCTCTTTCCCTGTTGATAGTGGAGCGGGTAAGTGAGCAAGCCTTCAATCTCTTTGCCATCAAATGATTTCCATTTTATTACTTCGGTTTTTGGAATCGGTTTCCCGGCTACTTCCGTATCAATATTTGTAATTTTCACAGGAGAAAAGGAAGTTGCGGAACTTACAAATCCCTGACCGGGTGTGGTGGGGTTTTGAAGTACAAAACCGAACTGCGTGGCCGGCGCGTTTAGGTAAGGAAGGCCGATTAGGTCGGTAATACCCTTTGTCCACTCGGTAATTTCTTTACCGGTTACGCTCAGGGCGTAAATGGCATTTAATGTTTTGCTGGCTTCTGTAACATAGACTGATTTTCCATCGCTGCTCCAGCCAACCAGTACCGGCTGCATATCGGGTGTTGCAGAAAGCGTGGTCGACGCACCTCCCTCGGCAGGAATAATTTTTACCTGGGATTTTCCGCCCCATACAACTTTGTCTTCGGTGCTTTGGTAGGCAATCCATTTTCCGTTGAGGCTGAATACAGGATTAGATTCTGCGGCACTGGTACCGGCAAGCAGTTTTTCTGCGCCGGTGCTGGTATTCACTAAAGCGATGTCACCGTAGTTAATATTGTCTCCGGCTTTTGGGCTTTTGCCGAAACCGTAAGCAAGACTTTTGCTATCGGCACTCCAGCTAAAACTAGTTACGTTACGGTTTTCTTTTGTGAGTAGTTTTTCTTTTCGCCTGCCGCCGTCATTATTATTTAGCACCAGCAGGTAAAGCCGATTCTGTTTTACGTCTTCATCTACAAAGTGCCAGTCATTTTTCTGTTTGCTGTTTTTTTCTTCATCCGTTGTTGCTGAGTCGATCATAATAAACGCTATGGATTTGCCATCAGGGCTCCAATCAAAATCGCCCACCGAAGTTTTTACATCGGTTATCTTTTCACTTTCACCACCACCAATTGGCAGCAGGTACAAATTATTTTTTCCATCCCGGTCACTGGTATAGGCAATCCATTCTCCATCGGGTCTCCACCTGGGATTGGATGAATTTTTGTCTCCCCTGGTGAGTTGAATCTTGCTGCTGCCGTCTGCGTTGCACAAGAAAACCTGGTTACAATATTCGCTTCGGTCGCCTTTCATTATAGCTTCACGAACCGTGTATACAACCTTTTTGCCATCGGGTGAAGGGCGAACGGCAGAAATGTTTTTCATGGCAAGGCATGCCTCCGGGGTCCATTGTTTTACCTGCCCGTTTGTATTGGCCATGAGGATGACGGCAAAGAAAAGTTGCCCAAAGCGCTTTAATTTTTTCATGATGGGGATGTTTTGGATGACCTGTGAAAGGTATCAAATTAATGGCGGGACTTATTTTTTTAATGAAGCGGGTGGCTTTGTGGTGCATTCCATCCGCTAATAAGCCATTAGTTGGCGAAGCCTGCCGTCCAGCCTGCTTTGCGCCATAAAATTTTTCTCCAGGGTGCTGTTAAACGGTACCGGTGTATCCAGTGAGGCACAGCGAAGTACAGGGGCGTCGAGTACATCAAAACAGTGTTCTGTGATCCAGGCGGATACCTCGGCCCCGATGCCGCCGGTGAGCGTATCTTCATGCAGAACAAGGACTTTCCCGTTTTTTCGTACCGTGGCGGCAATTGCGGGGTAATCGAGGGGCAGCAGCGTACGCAAATCGAGGATCTCCAGGCTGGTGCCGGGGTTGGCTGCTGACCAGGCCTGTGCCCAGTGAACGCCCGATCCATAGGTGATAACGGAAATTTCCTCACCCTGCTGTACAATTTTTGCCTTGCCGATTTCGGTTTCGTAATAATGCGCCGGAACGGGTCCGCTTACGCTTCTGTACAAAGCCTTGTGTTCGAAAAATAAAACAGGGTTAGGATCCTGGATGGCGGCCAGCAACAGGCCTTTGGCATCTTCAGGATTGGACGGATAGACCACTTTCAAGCCGGGGGTATGCACAAACCAGGCCTCATTGCACTGGCTGTGAAACGGGCCTGCCCCCATGCCACCACCGCAGGGCATGCGGATAACCACTTCTGCCGACTGCCCCCAGCGATAATGAATTTTCGCCAGGTTATTCACGACCTGGTTAAAGCCTGAGGTGATAAAGTCTGCAAATTGCATTTCCACCACGCTTTTCATGCCTTCCAGGCTCAGGCCGAGAGCGGCTCCCAGCACGGCACTTTCACAAAGCGGCGTATTGCGTACCCTTGCTGCGCCAAATTTTTCGAGGAAGCCTTCAGTAATTTTAAAGGCCCCCCCATAACCGGCAATATCCTGGCCCATCAGTACCAGGTCCTGGTTTCTTTCCATGGCCTGCCAGAGCCCCTGCCGGATAGCGTCAATAAAACGCAGCTCCGGTAATGTGTCCTGCGCCTTGCCGTGGCCGCGGGGGTCACGGTCTTCTTCAAACGAAAATACAGGCGGGGCGTATACCGCAGCCAGCTCCCCGGCACTGTCAGCAACGAGGGCATGAGATTCAGCGAGCGCAAGTTCTGCTTCTATGTGCTCCCGGATGGACGCCTTTATTTCCACGGCATCTTCAGCGGTAATAACCTGCTGGATGATCAGAAACAGCTCAAAATTTTTAATGGGGTCATCCAGTTCCCAACGCGTAAACATTTCTTTGGGTACGTATTTGATGCCGCTGGCTTCTTCATGGCCGCGCATGCGAAATGTCGTGCATTCGATGAGGTAAGGTTTTTGTTTGTCGAGACAGTACGCGCGAACTCCTTTTACGGTATTGTACACCTCCAGCAAATTATTGCCATCGATTTTAATCGCTTCCATACCATAGCCGATCGCTTTATCGGTAAGCTGCCGGCACCGGAATTGTTCGCTCACCGGTGTGCTAAGGGCATAGCCGTTATTTTCGATGACAAAGATGACCGGGAGTTCCCAGACCGCTGCCAGGTTCAGCGCTTCGTGGAAATCTCCTTCACTGGTGGCGCCTTCCCCGGTGAAGGCAACGGCTATCTGCCGTTCGTCTTTTAGTTTATGCGCCAATGCCACCCCGTCGGCTACAGCAAGCTGGGGACCCAGGTGTGAAATCATACCACAAATATGGTTTTCCCGGCTCCCGAAATGAAAACTTCTTTCCCTTCCTTTACTGTACCCATCCGGGCTGCCCTGCCATTGGCGGAACAGTTTGTGGAGGGGCATGTTGCGGGCGGTAAAAATACCGAGGTTGCGGTGCAGGGGCATGATCCAGTCGTCATTATCCAATGCAAGCGTGACGCCAACCGATATTGCTTCCTGCCCGATTCCGCTGAACCACTTGGAGATTTTTCCCTGCCGCAGGAGGACCAGCATTTTATCCTCGATCATCCGGGGCAGCAGCAGCTGCCTGTAAAGATTCAGCAGTTGGTCCGGACTTATATTTTTCCTGTCAAAATGCATAGTATCGGGTTGACCCGCCGGTTTAAATGACTACCAGTTCATAAAAGTCGCCAGGAACGAGGTAGCGGTTCGCTAATTCCTGTAAATCCGTTGCCGTTACGGCTTTTATTTCATCGATGCTGTACTCAAAATGGTTGAGGGGCAGATTATTTAAAAGGATATTTTTCCACTTGCCCATAATGTGAAAGGGTCCGTCAAGGTCGCCGAGTACTGAACCCAGGATATAATTTTTGACCAGCAACAATTCATCCTCAGACACCGGCTTACTGCGCAGCAGCGTCATCTCTTTGTACACTTCACTGATGGTTGCCTCACAAACTTCACGGCCCGCCTCTGTACTGACCATCCAGGCAGACTCCTGCAGGTGACTTTGAATATAGCTATGGATGCCATAGGTATACCCTTTGTCTTCGCGGATATTGGCCATTAACCGGGAACCAAAAAAGCCGCCGAAAATATTATTCAGCACAGAGGCCCGGATATAATCGGGGTGATGCCTGTTGGGAAAACTGCGACCGAGTCGGATCGACCCCTGTACGCCTTCGCTGTCATTGGTAATCCGGTATTTTCTTTCGGGCGACGGCTTGATGGGGTGGGTAACTTTGTTACTGTTGGATTGAACGGGAAACTGCCCGAAATGTTTATTGAGGAGTTCACCGATACCTGCGGGTAACTTGCCGGCAATAAAAATAGTAAAGTGGCTATCCTGGTAATATTGCTGGTAAAAGGAAACTAGTTGCTGGCGGGTGAGGGCATCGTAATCAGCGGCCGATGAATATTTTCCATAGGGGTGATCTATTCCAAAAAGGTATTCATCTATCAGGCGGCCGGCGACAAATTCACTTTTTTTTAAATTTACTTCAAGGCGTTGCTTGTTGTTTTGCTGGTAGAGCTGAAGTTCGGGCTCAGGAAATACGGATGTTTTTATCAATTCGGCAACGACCGGCATGAGATCACCGGCATAGCGGGTCAGGCAATGCAGTGAGAGGCCTGCCTTTTCATGTTGTGCCGACCGGTTAAGGAATGCCCCGTAATATTCGAAGTAGTCGTTGACCTCGAAGGCAGTTTTGGTAGCCGTGCCGTTTTTCAGCAGGTAATTTGTGGTGGAAGCTACCAGGTTATTCTCCTCGAACGTGTTTCCTGCGGCAAAAATCCATTCTACCTGCAGGACTGCCTCTGCGCCTGCATCGACAGCGTATACTTCCACGCCGTTGTCAAGTGTAAACTTTTCAAAAGGTTTCAGTTCAAAGTTGAAATCTATCGCGTCTTTTATCGGGGGGGCTTCAGTTCTGTTCAGCATTAGACTTGTTCAATTTTTTTCTCCACCGGCTTATCATAGATATTGAAAAAGCCCGTCGTAAACCCGGTGACGAGTTTTGGAAATGGGTGAAATAGGTGAGCGCAATTACCCGTCCTCCGGATCTGGGTCTCGGCCACCCGGATATCGATGGCCAGGAACTTCAATGCAACCTCATGCACCGCCCCACTGAAGAAGGCAATTCTTTCAACGCGGCAATCCTGATATGGATGATGATGAGGTTGCATAATTTTTTCAGGCGGATTGAGCTGCGCGATAATACAATGTGCTGCAATTATCAGGGTTAAAAATTTTTGCAGCATGTTCGCACAGTTCCTGCCGGCTGATGGCATGGTATTTCGACAGCTCCTCGTTGATCAGGTTGGCATTACCCAGCAGTTCGTAAGAAGCGAGATTGGCGGCGCGGCTCATGATGCTCATGTCTTCAAAAGAAAGGGCTGCTTCCGTTTTATTTTTAACCTTTTGCAATTCTTTTTCTTCGATGAGCGTGGTCATGAGCCGGCGGGTCTCTTCTTCTACGGCTTTGTCGGCCATTTCCATGTCGACGCCCCTGACCAGTTTGCCTTCTATCACAAACAACCCCGGATCGGTACTGCCGTACTGGTAACAATCGATCTGGCTGAACAGCTGTTTTTCTTTCACGAGTGCCTGGTACAGGCGCGAAGATCCGCCACCGCCAAGAATGTCCGTGATCAGTTCGGCTGCGTAATAACCATCATCCAGGCGGGCGGCCATATGCCAGCATTTGTACAGCGCATCAATGGGAACATCCGCTGTGACCGACGCCTTCCGTGCTGCTGTTTGCGGGGGCTCGGCGGCAATCTCCCGGTTGTATTTTTTGCCTGCGGGGATCGGACCAAACCATTTTTCAGCCAGCCGTTTTACCTCTTCCGTATTGGTATTACCCGCCACCACCAGTATTGCGTTGGCGGGACAGTAATGTTTGGAAAAAAATTTCTTCACGTCCGCGATCGTAGCGTTTTCAATATGGCTGAGATCCTTGCCAATCGTTTGCCAGCGGTAAGGATGCGTGGTGTAGGCCAGCTCACGCATTTTAAACCAGACATCGCCGTAGGGCTTGTTGATGTAATGCTCCTTAAATTCTTCCATCACCACTTTCCGCTGCACGTTCAGGCTTTTCCGGCTGAATGCCAGGCTTAGCATCCGGTCACTTTCCAGCCAGAATGCAGTTTCTATATTTTCTTTGGGAAGCTGTGCATAATAATTGGTGAGATCATTCGTAGTGTAGGCATTGTTCTCGCCTCCTGCCAGCTGCAGGGGATCATCGTAGGAAGGGATATTCACACTTCCCCCGAACATCAGGTGTTCAAAAAGATGGGCAAAGCCGGTCTTACCGGGATTTTCATCTCTTGCGCCAACATCATACATCACGTTCACTACCACCATGGGCGTTGCGGTATCGGGGTGAACCAACACCCGCATTCCGTTGTCCAGGATGAACCGGTCAAATTGAATCATAATTGTTGTTAAAGTAAGGCAAGTTACAAAGAGTGGGAGAAAATAAGATCGCATCAAAAAATGCGCTTCACTTTCAGGGTGAGCAACAGCGGTGCCCTGTTGCGGTAAACCAGGATTTTAACTTTTTCTCCTGTATTCTGCAGTGCCGCCTTGTAGACCTGGATGTTTTTGCTGAAGTTGTTGTTGACGCCCATGATGATGTCGTCCGGCTGAAACCCGGCTTTTTCAGCGGGCGACCCTTTCATGATATCAGTAATCACCACTTGGTTATTAATGAGGTAGAAATTCAGCCCGGTATAGGAATAGTCAAAGAAGTCTCGAAAGTGGGTATTGGGCGTAATGTATACGTCGCGTTTAGCATAATTGATGATCACGTTGAAACGCCTGAGCAGGTCGTTGCCAATCAGTCCGCCCAGATAGGGATAAGAAGTTACATTGAAATCATCTTCAAAAATATAAGCCGGTACCTTTTTAAAGCGATAGGGTCCCAGCCGGAAACTTTTGACGATGGTTAGCTCCATCTGTTTTTTCCCTCCCAGACCTTCCACCTGGGTAAGCACCTTTTTTCTTTTCGCGCTGAAGAGGGTACTGTCCTCCGCAAAGTCCTGCGACAGCAGCAGGCAGAGTCCCGCCCCGGTGTCAAAATAAAAACGGGCAGTCCGCTCCGAGTTGTCGCTGATGCGGGCAGACTGAATCAGTAAATTTACCAGCAAAGGCTTCAGCAGGTGTCCTCCTTTGGGATATTTCATGGAACCCTTGGAGAAAACATGGATCAGTGAACTGTCGTAGTTGATTTTTACGATGTAACGATTAAAAAAACTGTAGCCGATAATGCCGTCAATATGCTCGCCGTAAACCGAGGTGAGGATATCGTAATCATTAATGTGAAAGTTTAGACTGTCCACCTGCAATCCCGGCAGGTGGAGCGTGTTGTTATAGGCAAAGGAAACCTGCCGGATGCCGGCAATACCCCTGATTGACTTGTCTGATAACTTCACTGGTAATTTCAGCGCGGCTACCGTCTGTGAGTCGAGGGAGATTCCGCCGCTGCCGGTATCCAGGATAAAGTTGAGTGAGTCGGGAATATCGTTCACCCTGCCCTTTATAACGATTACGCCGCCGCTGAACTGCCGGAAGGAAAATGTGGTGAGTAGCCGGGACGGCGATTCAACAAACTCTTCCTGTGCTGCCGCCGTTAAACAAATAGCGGAGAGCAGGGAGAACAGCAGCGGTATCAGGCAATCGTATCGTTTCACAGCTTCCGTTTTCTTCAACGAAGAGGCCGGAGGGGTTAATCTTCTTGGCGGAAAGTTTCCTCCCATAAGCATTAACAAGTTACAACAAGCGATACAATTTAAACCAGCCGTTTATGTATTAACTGAAATATATTTGCCTGCCCTGGAGGATGTACTCCCAGCGCCCCCGTGAAAACAGGTAAGCAGATGATATTATCGTTCTACTTTCCTGCCAGATACCTTATTACCAAAAAAAATTAATATGCAGCTAAAAAAGACAATGTTCATGGCCGGTAGCCTGTTGCTGGCAGCCGTCGCAGCTTTCGCCCAGCAAAAACAGCCGCCCGCTCTGAACGCGATTACCGTGGCTGATCTCACTACCGACATGTATGCCCTCGCAGGAGACCAGTTCAGGGGCAGGGAAGCCGGAACACCTGATGAATTGAAAGCCGCGGTTTGGTGGGCGGATAAAATGCGCCGGGAGGGTATTCTTCCTGCGGGAGAAGACGGCACTTATTTCCAGTATTTTTCCATGCGTCGTACCCGCTTATCTTCTGCGTCACAAATTATGCTGGGTGATCATCCACTGGCACTCTGGGCGGATGTGCTGGTTTTTCAAAACAGGCCGGTTAGCCTGTCGCTGCCGGTACTGTACGTTACTAACGCCGATGCCTCCACGCTGGATAAGCTTGATTTGAAGGGAAAAGCCGTGGCAATCCTGATGTCGGCATCAGGGATAAACCTCGATGTTTCACTGGCCGACAGGCGATATCCTTCCTATGTTACCCGGAAATATGTTCCGGAGCTCACCAAACGCGGTGCCGCTGCGGTAATCCTGGTAGCAGACGAACAGGGCGAAAAAAGCTGGAGCCAGGTGGTACCTGCCCTGAGCCGCGGATCCTATGAAGTGGGTGAGCCGGCAGCGCCGGCTAATGCGTCACAGGCAGTTGTGCTGTGGATGCACGCGGCAGACAGCGCGCTGTTGAAAACCAACCCAACGCTCTCCCTTACCATCCAGGCGGAACACTTCGATTACCCTTCCGTTAACATCATCGGCCGCCTAGCCGGTACCGATCCCGTCCTGAAAAACGAGTTTGTCCTTTACAGCGGTCACAACGATCATGACGGGGTGCGGCAGCCCTACGGTACCGATTCAATTTATAACGGCGCAGACGACAATGCCTCGGTAAGTGTAGCCATGCTGGCCATTGCCCGGGCATTTAAAAAAGTACCCGCGAAAAGATCGATTCTTTTCGTGTTCCACGGTGCGGAAGAAAGGGGATTGCTGGGGTCGAAATATTATGCCCTTCATCCCACGGTCGACAAGAACAAGGTGGTCGCCGTCCTCAACGGCGATATGATTGGCCGCAACAACCCCGACAGCGCAGCGCTGCTGGGTGTACAGCCTCCGCACCGCAATTCAGCAGACCTCGTAAAAATAGCGCTGGAGGCCAATAAAGAAGGGCCCAACTTTAAACTGGACACCCTGTGGGATAAAACCACTCACGTGGAAAACTGGTACTTTCGCAGCGATCACCTGTCCTATGCGCGCGCCGGCTATCCGGCCATCTTTTTCAGCACCCTGCTCCATCCCATTTACCACACCCCGATGGATGAGCCGAAAAATATCGATTTTAAAAAACTGAAGAAGATGACGGACTGGATGTACCGCACCGGCTGGATACTGGCGAACAGTGCTACCCGGCCGGCGCTGGATAAAGACTTCAGGCTGGAACGGTAAATCAGCTTCAGCAGATAAAATAACCGGTCCCCGGCAACTTTAATGACCGCCTGCTGTTATCAGAGCAAGCTTAATCAATGATTTTATGTTCGATCTCGGAACGCTCTACCAAAAAGCCCTGAATTTTGACTTCCTGACCGTCGAAGAAGGAGTTTTCCTCTTCGAAAATGCCCCCCTTGCAGAACTGATGCAGGTGGCTGACGAACTTCGCAAAATCCAGGTCCCCCACAACAGGGTCACATGGATCATCGACAGGAATGTAAACACGACCAATGTCTGCATCGCCAATTGTAAATTCTGTAATTTCTACCGGGTGCCCGGTCACGCCGATGCCTATATCACCGATATTGAAACATACAAACGCAAAATCGACGAGACCTTCCGGCTTGGCGGTGAACAGCTGCTGTTGCAGGGTGGTCACCATCCCGGGCTGGGCCTGCAGTATTACGTGGATACCTTCCGTGAGCTAAAACAGCTGTACCCGGCGTTAAAACTGCATGCGCTGGGGCCGCCAGAAGTGGCCCATATCACGAAACTGGAAAAATCCACCCACCGCGAAGTGCTCCTTGCACTAAAGGAAGCCGGGCTGGATTCACTCCCGGGCCCGGGTGCGGAAATCCTGGTAGACCGCGTCCGGCGGCTGATCAGTAAAGGCAAATGCGGGTCAGAAGAATGGCTGTCGATCATGGAGACCGCCCACCAGCTGCACCTCACCACTTCAGCCACTATGATGTTCGGTCACGTGGAAACGGTCGCGGAACGGTTTGAACACCTGGTAAAGATCAGGGACGTGCAGGCGAAAAAACCCGCTGACGCCAAGGGGTTCATTGCTTTCATCCCCTGGACGTTCCAGGATGTAGACACGTTGCTCGCCCGCATCCGCGGCGTACAGAACCTGGTAACTGCCGAGGAATACATCCGTATGATTGCTATGAGCCGAATCATGCTACCCAACGTCAAAAACATCCAGGCGTCCTGGCTTACGGTCGGCAAACAGGTAGCCCAGATCTGCCTGCAGGCTGGCGCCAACGACTTTGGTTCAATCATGATCGAAGAAAATGTAGTGAGTGCCGCCGGAGCACCTCACCGGTTTACCTATAAAGGCATCCAGGAAGCAATACGCGAGGCTGGTTTTGAACCCCAGCTCCGCAACCAGCAATATGAATTTCGCCGCATCCCAGAAACCATCGAAGAACAGGTGATCACGTATTAAGCACTTCTCCACGCTGGATAAATACTAAAAGGCACCGGATTACCGGTGCTTTTTTTATGGCTGGTCAGCGATCGCCATTCTACCCGTTCATTTCCGCCACCCGCCAAGTATAAACCCCTAGGGAATTCTAAAATACCAGCCAGGAGCCAATATTACAGTGGGTTTCCGAGTTATAGGTGTATTATACCCTGATGAAACATGAAATCTGAAAAGACGAGGCGAATTGTGCGGATGGCAGTCGTAACTACGGCTGTTGTTTTATTGCTAAATTTCATTCATTGTACGTTTCTCCTGTCGGGCAATGCCGAAAATTTGCGGTTGTCCGGCATTGTTAGTATTTCCGGTCAGCAGCTGGATCTCGGCCAACGCGTCTCCAACGAATCTTTTCTCCTCCTGCTGAATCATAACATCGCCACTACTGAAAACGCGGCCCTGCGCCGTAAACTGCAGCAGGACCTCGTAACACTGGAAAACAACCAGCTGTCGCTTGCCGGCAGGATAACCGCCGGCGGTATCCCGGGCAGGGAGCTGTTCGGCCTCAGCAAGGCCGCGGAAGCTTCCGCACAGGAACTTGTATTTACCGGCCGGGAGGTTGTTAACGCAAACGATTCAATACTGCTTACCGGCAGCCAGGTACTCAGTAACCGGCTGCGTAACCGGCAGCATAATTTCATACAATCGGAGGACGAGTTGTCACATGCGTTCATCCCGAAACTGCTGGACGCGGAAAAACTGACCCGGGCCGCTACCACGGAGAAGTTTCTGTCGCTCCTGGGCACCCTTTTTTGTTTGGTATTCCTGCTGATCGAACCCCTGCTGCGTAACAGTCAGCAGAACGTCAGCAGCCTCCAGCTCGCGAAGATTGAATTGCTGCAGGAAAAAAAGCAGCTTTCATCGATACTTGATGCACAGACAAATTATGTCATCCGACTTAACCAAGAAGGCAATTTTACTTTTGCCAATCCTGAATTCCTGAAAGCCTTCCATCACAACCTTTCGGATATTTTACAGCATTCTTTTTTCAGCACCATATTCCAGAAAGATATTCAGCAGTGCACCGATACTGCCAAAGAGTGTATGCAAAACCCCGGGAAGATCTTCCGGGTGCTTCTTCGTAAGCCGATTCATAACAGCAAACGTTACTTGTGGACGGAATGGGAATTTATCGCCCTTCGGAACGAGGTAACCGGCTTTACTGAAATACAGGGCATTGGGCTCGATATTACTGAACAGGTGCAGGCCCGGCAAACCCGGGAAGAAGCCATTGCCACACTCAGCTATGCAATGGAATATGCCCGGATGGGGTCCTGGAAATATAACATCGAAACCCAGGAATTTATCCTTAGTGCCGAATTGAAAGCCCTGCTTGGCCTGGCGCCCGGCGAACCGGATACCCTTAGCATGGATACTTTTGTAAGGGATTTTGTTCATCCGGACGACATGGTATTGATTACCAGTGAACGTGCAAAAATTATCGAACTGAAGAAATCAGGCGAGTATGAATCGGCGATCTCTTACCGCATCATTCCCCGGAAAGGTCCGCAGCGGCATGTGTTTGTGAAAGGGAGACCAATGAACGAACAGTTTCGGTTTGGCATCATGCAGGATATTACCGGGTATAAAGACACTGAAAAAGCATTTCAGCAAAGTGAACAACAGTATCGCTTACTGGCTGAGCATGCAGAGGACATCATCAGCGTGCACGATACCGATGCATTAATCGAGTACATTTCTCCTTCCGTGGAAACGGTTCTTGGTTATGCCCCCGCTGAAGTGACTGGCAGGAATATTATGGAATTTGTAGTACCCGAGGATCAGCAGCAATTCGCCGGCATACACGACGGAAAAGCAAACCGGCCCCCGGGATTATTGCTCCTCCGTTACCGTATGCTGCACAAAAATGGTTCCCATATCTGGCTGGAAAGCATCATGAAGCCGGTCAGGGAAAATGATAAAGTGCAACGGCTTATCTGTACATCCCGGGACATTACTGAGCGCAAAAAGACAGAGGAACAGAAAAGCCGGCTGCTGATGGAAGTCAGACAGTCGGAAGAACTGCTCCGCAAAGTTATCGATGCTACCCCCGACCTCATTTTTATCAAGGATACTCAATTCCGGCATATTATGGTCAATAAGGCCTACGCCGATCTGATCGGTTTAAGGATGGAAGAAATTATCGGGAAAAATGATATCGAACTGGGGTTTACTGAAGAGCAGGTGAAAGGGAACTCTGGGAAGGGGATCAGGGGGTTCTGGCAGGACGATGTGGAAGTGATCACCCGGGACGTCACCAAATACATCGAAGAAGAGACCGCGATAGTAAAAGGCGAATTGCATTGTTTCAGTATCGTAAAGGTACCGTTGAAAGACCCGTCGGATAAAATATGGGGCGTGCTGGGTTTCGCCCATAATATTACCGGCATCAAAAAAGCGGAGTCGCAGATGGAGCAATTGCTGGCGGAAGTAAAACAATCCGAGCAACTTCTCCGAAGCGTTATCGATGCTACGCCGGACTGGATATTCATCAAAGATCCTGCGCATCGCTTCCTCATGGTCAATAAAGCCTACGCCGATTCATTGCAACTCTCCCAATCGGAAATTGCCGGCAAAAACGATCTTGAACTGGGCTTTTCGGAAAACGTCGTCATGGGCGATCCGGAAAATGATATCCGCGGTTTCTGGGTAGATGATGATGAAGTGCTGAAGAGCGGCCGGTCAAAACACGTACAGGAGGAACTTAATATTTACAACGGATCACTACAGTATTTCAGCACCACAAAAGTGCCGCTGTATGATGAAAAAGGGAAACCCTGGGGACTGCTTGGTTTCTCCCATAACATCACCGAATTGAAAGTGGTCGAGGGCAACCTGCGGAAAAAAGACCAGCTGCTCCAGGCCGTGTCGGAAGCAACCCACCAGCTCATCGACAACAAGGATCTGGAAGAAGCAATTGGGGAAGGCGTTTACCTGCTCGGGGTAAAAATGCAGGTCGATATTATCAGTGTATACAAAACCATCACAGAAACACCACAGACGCTTGCTATGGAAAATATTCTCCAGTGGCAGACAGGGAGTATGGGGGCAGAAAAATGCGGGCCTGCAAACGAGGCCAACCATTTCCTGGTTACATCACCAGCCATCCAGGCTTTGCTCGGGAACGACATTTATGCGGCACTTGTAAAAGATATGCCGGAAGACGGGCTCCGGGAGGCCTACAGTCTTCAAGAGGTTAAATCAATTGTACTCATCCCCATTTTTGTCAATAACCTGTTATGGGGTCAGATAGCCATCAGCGACTGCAAATCCGACCGGCAATGGACGGCAACTGAATTCACCATACTCCATTCTTTTGCAGCTACGCTAGCTGCAGCCATCGAGCAGCGTGAACTACAGCAGGAAATCCTCGCGGCCAAGGAAATTGCCGAAAAGGCAAGCCGGGCCAAAAGTGAATTCATGGCCAATATGAGCCACGAACTCCGGACTCCCATGAATGGGATCATCGGATTTACTGACCTTGTGCTGACCACCGATTTACAAAAGCCACAACGCGGCTACCTCCAGAACGTACAGAAGTCTGCCCGCGGCCTGCTCAGCATCATCAACGACATCCTTGACTTTTCGAAGATTGAAGCGGGAAAACTGCTCATCGATTATACCGCTTTCCAGCTCAATGAACTGGTGGAAGAAGCCATCGACCTGCTCCAGGTGCAGGCCAACGATAAAAAACTGGATATCATTTTCTGGTCCTGCCCCCAACTGCCTGTCCTTTTCAACGGGGACCCGGTTCGTATCCGCCAGGTACTCGTCAACCTGCTGGGAAACGCCATTAAATTTACGGCACAGGGTGAAGTATGCGTCACCCTGGAGGAGACAGGGCAACGGGTTAAGAAAAACGATAAATGTTATACAACGGTCCGGCTGATCGTCAGGGATTCGGGCATCGGTATACCACCGGAGAAAGTGAATAAAATATTTGAGGGCTTCACGCAGGCGGATTCATCCACCACCCGCAAATATGGCGGTACCGGCCTGGGGCTGACCATCTCCAAAAGCCTGGCCGAACTGATGGGCGGCTCCCTGTCAGTAGTCAGTGAAGTGGGTGCCGGCAGCACGTTTACCTTTGAACTTCCTTTTGAAATCATCAGCGAAGAGCCAATAATAAAACGCGGTAACCGGCAGCTCCCCCAACAGGTGATGGCCGTTGTGGGTAACGAAACGACTGGCCTGTACATTAAACATATTTTTGATTACCTATCTGTGCCGTGCCAGGTGTTTGCTTCGGCAACAGCCGCACTCGACCAGCTACAGGAAGGGTCAACTACCTATGATTTGCTGTTGTGTGATTATTCACTTCCGGGACACGATGCCGGATGGCTTGCCGGGCAGCTGGATGAGCAGGTATCCGGTTCCCCGATTCAGGTAGTACTGCTGGTAGCCCCTGCGGAAAAGAATATTCCCGTCCTACGCAGTGGAAAAATCGCTGCAGGAAAGTTGCTTACAAAGCCGGTGAAACTCCCGGAACTCGACCGTATCATCGCGTCACTTTTCGGCAAGAAAAATTTACTCGTGGGGCCGAAGACCGTGAAGCCGGCGATCTCAAAATTGTCAGGTACGGCTACAGTCCTGGTGGCAGAAGACGATGCCGTGAACATGCTTTTGATTTCTGAAGTGCTGCATAAAATGGGCCTCCACGTACTCAAAGCGGCCAATGGGCATGAAGTGATCGGTATCCTGGGCGAAACCCTCCCCGATATGATCTTCATGGATGTGAACATGCCGGAAATGGATGGCTTCACGGCAACAGCCATTGTCCGCCAGCTGCCTTCGCCAGCCTGTAACATACCGGTTGTTGCCCTGACCGCTGATGCCATGAAAGAGGATCGCGAGCGCTGCATCCAGGCCGGGATGAACGATTATGTATCCAAGCCTTTCCGGCTCGATGAACTGGAACAGGTACTGAAAAAATACCTGCTGGTCGGGTAAACTGCCGTATACAACCGGCTACGGCAGGGGTGTGGACATTGATTCCCTTTTGGTCACACGGCTCCACGGCCGTTTGCGGAACCGCTGGCAGCAATTGAATGGGTGAAGGCCATGCCGCCAGGAGCGCCACAGGCACCCTTCTTGCAGCCTGTAGCAGGAATAACTCCACCCTTATGGCTGATGAATCCCTGTTTTATATTGATTCTCTCGGCGAGCTTTACCAGGCCGTACAACAGCAGAAAATTTTTACGGGCTCAAAACTCTTTGTAGACGAGGTCCTCGCCTCAGATCCTGCAGCGATACTGGAAGCGTACAAGAAAGCCCGGCATCTCCCGGAATTCAACTTGAAGCAGTTCGTGCTGTCCCATTTCACCCTCCCTGAAGTGAACGAAGCCGACCATCCTGCGCGGACCGAATCCCTTCTCCAACACCTGGAGGATACCTGGAACGAACTGGTTCGACTACCGGACACGCCTAACCGCGGCACACGTATACCACTCCCTTATTCCTACATCGTTCCGGGAGGCCGCTTCCGCGAAGTGTATTACTGGGATAGTTATTTTACACTGCTTGGCCTGCAGGTCTCGGGCCGTACCGGGATCATCCGGAATATGGTCGATAATTTTGCTTACCTCATCAATCGCTTCGGTTACGTACCCAATGGTAACCGTACCTATTATCTCTCTCGTTCCCAGCCCCCTTTTTTTACCATGATGGTGGAGTTGCTCGCCAATGACAGCGGTGAGGCGGTGCTGTTACAATACCAGCCTGAAATCGAAAAAGAATACAACTTCTGGATGCAGGGTGCCGAACAGCTGACACAGCAAGCGGAGGCCAGCCGCCATGTGGTCTGCCTGCCCAATGGTACAGTGCTGAACCGTTTCTGGGATACCCGGGATACGGCGCGGCCGGAAGCGTACGCGGAAGACAGTAAAGCCGCGGCGATGGCTGCCGGCGACAAGGCCATGGTGCGCCGGCACCTGCGCGCAGCCTGCGAATCAGGATGGGATTTCAGCACCCGCTGGTTCAGGGATGGCCTCCACATACATACGGTCCAGGCCGCTTGGATGATCCCGGTTGATCTCAACTGCCTGCTGCTGCATACGGAAGAAGTGCTGCTGCAACTGGCAAAAGAAAAGCAGCAACCGGATAAAATCGGTTTTTATAGCGCGCGTATTGCGGCCAGAAAATCGGCGATCGAAGCATATTGCTGGAACAACCACCACGGTTTCTATTTCGATTACCAGTTTAAGGACAAGGGCCAGACCAGCCAGTTTACACTCGCCGCAACTTTTCCACTTTTCTTTTTGGTGGCTTCAACAGACCAGGCTAAACGCGTGGCGGAATGCCTGGAGACAAAGTTTTTGCAACAGCACGGTCTTACCACTACGCTTACGCAATCCGGGCAGCAATGGGATCGCCCCAACGGATGGGCCCCGCTGCAATGGATCGCTTACCGCGGCTTAAAAAATTACGGGCATCACCGCCTTGCAGCTGAAATCAGAAAACGCTGGATGCTGGCCAATGAACAGGTGTTTGCCGCTACCGGCAAAATGATGGAAAAATATGACGTAACGGAAGCTAAAGCCAATGCCGGCGGCGGAGAATATGTCAACCAGACAGGATTTGGGTGGACAAACGGCGTTTACCTGAAATTCACCCGCGAAGCCTGAGGCTGGTGCGTTATTTGAAGTAATGAAACCACTATGAATCGGAAACAACCGTCCTTTGCCTTTTGTATCCTGATGGATATCCTCGGTATGGCAACCTATGCTATTCCAGGCCTCGGGGAATTCGGGGACTTGATTTTTGCCCCCGTGTCTGCCGTCATTTTTTACCTGACATTCGGGAGCTGGAAAGGTGCGCTGTTCAATTTTACGGAAGAGATATTGCCGGGCACCGACTTTATTCCAACCTTCACCATTGCCTGGCTCATGGTCTATTTCGGCAACCGTAAAAAATCTTCTGTGCTGCATCAATCACAGTAAGCCTCTCCTATGTTATTTCATAACGATTTTGTTGTTTGAACCGGCGTTCTCCAGGGCCCTGTCGTAAACACTCAGCTCAATCTGCCAGGCACCGTTATCCTGTCGCGCAGTAAGGTCGATGTCCAGGCTTTCAAAAGATTTGGAGGCGGGAAGCAGGCCAAAACGGATGGTACTGGAGGTTTTATCCTGTGCAGGCGGCATGTATAAGCCGTTTACGATAGACGCCTTTCCTCCCACGGGTTTTATGATGGTGTTCACCAGTTTGTTGTACAACTTTTCCAGGTCAGCCGCAGCCTCTGCGTAGCTGCGGTGCTGTACAATGACCGCATCCCAGCGATAGTAGGTTACTGACTCGGCATGAATGGCTGTTATCTGCGCAGACGCAGCCCCAGGCATCGTCACAACGGAATGATAGACCTCGTACCCCGGAGCGGCCGCGATTTTTTCGCCGGTTATATGTGAAAAGTGGGTACTGTAGTCCTGTACAATTTTTTCCAGCAAGGTACTGGCTTCATTACTAAAGACACCCTGCCCGTTTACCAGTGCAGCGTAGCCAAGGAAGGGAAGTAGCAGCAATTGTTTCATAGGTTGGATTTTCTACGTCAAGATAATTACTAAATGGTTGTTAAGAAAGAGATAATCTACGCGGTAGAAATACCGCAGGCAATAATTTCAAACCCCGTACGTTATCTGTTTACTCTAAACCCATAAATTTCAATCCATGGAAAAAATTGACCTCCATAACCACGTTCGCCCCGTCTTGATTCATAAAAATGTTTACCGTCCCGCATCCAGTGTCGGAAGCTTCGCCCGATTCCTGATGAGTATCCTGATTGCCGGGCAGTCGCCCATTCATTACCGCGCGGTGTACGACAGGCGTTCAAAATCATAACAGCCAATAATATTCCTGCACTTACCACTGAAACCACAAAGAGGTTGTGCCGGCGCCCTGCCGCGTGCAGGGCATTTTTATGCGCTGTAGGGGAGGCGGTATGAACCCGGGAGTATACCCTTACCGGGGCTTTTGTTGCGTCGCACACTTCGGCCGCATCGCTCTTTTCAGCCATTATTTCAGGAGCAGTGGTTGCAGCACTTTCTGCCAGATGGCATAGCCTTTTGCATTCATGTGAAGGTTGTCCGATAAAAAAATGTCCGGCCTTGGTTTGCCGTCCGGTAACAGCATCTTATCATATACATTGGCAAAAGCCGCATGCCTGTCTTTCGCCAGGAAACGTTTTATGGCTGTGTTGGCGGCCTGCATCTTCGCCATCAGTTTTTCGCGGCTGGGACTGGGCTTCAGCGACACAAACAGCACCGGTACGTCATCCAGGTTTCCGCGAATCATGCCAAACAGGGTTTTGAAACGGGCCACTACCGTTGCGGCAGATACCGTGTCAGAGGCCGCCAAATCATTTTCGCCACAATAGATTACGATTTGCTTCGCATGGTAAGGATAGATAACCTGCCCGGCATACCGGATTACATCGGTCAGCTGGGAGCCGCCGAAACCCCGGTTGATGATCGGGTAGGCCGGGAAATAATCCTGTACATCGGTCCACTTGGTAAACGAAGAACTGCCTACAAAAAGAATCTGGTTCCTGGCCGGAAACTTTTCAGCATCTTTCTTTTTGAATGCCTGGATATCGCTGTAGAATGGGGGCTGCTGGGCATACAAAGCCGGCACCAGCGAGAAAAATGTTATGGTTATGACCAGTGTGAGGAATGATTTATTCATGTGTTAGGGGTTTACATGTTTTACTGATAGTTCTCGAAACAAAAAATAAAGCAGCCGCGCTGTTATGCTGCTTTTACCAGGACTTTTTTTTCTGCCACCCCGTTTTCATTGACGGCTTCGATGCTGAAATAATAAGTCTTCCGGTTGTCCATCGTCTTGAGCCAGTATTCATTCGCGCCCATGACCATGATACAGGTATAAAGTTTTCCCGGCTCGGTGCCGTAATAGATATTATACGCGAAGGCATTGTTCACCGGCTGCCATTTCAGGTAGGCGCTGCGTTTGTCTTTTTCAGTGCGCAGCACCAGGAATTGCTTTACGGTGTCTGGCGCCGGTCCATTCCCGTTACCGAACACCCGGAGCCCGCTGATGGCAAATTTGCCGGTGGGCATGTGGATATTTTCCAGTTTAATGTAA
>JBBROE010000003.1:0-85887 GCA_038229695.1 Chitinophagales bacterium
CCTACAGATCACCTCCACGATGCGATCCGGGAAAAATCAGCGGAGCTGCAGGAGAAGGGCGAAAAGGGAAATTATTTATACATCGCCATATCGACGGCGCTGATGACTATGTTTGCCGCAATGGCCAGCCTGGTGGCCGGGCACCACTGGAATGCAGCCCTTATCGCCCAGATAAAATCATCCGATCAATGGGCGTTTTACCAGGCAAAATCCATTAAAGCGGAAATCCTTTCGCTACGGCCGGCATCCGGACAGCCGCCGACAAAGTCACCCGGAACCGAAAAAAAGGAAGCCGCGGAAATTGCCGCGAGAGCAGCCGAATTCGAAGCTGAAAGCGCCGGCCATCTAAACCGTCATATCTCGCTGGCCCGGGCGGTGACCCTTTTCCAGGTGGCTATTGCCATTGCTGCCATTTCAATCATCACCAGGGGAACGATCCTATGGTGGGTGGGTATCCCCTTATCCCTTGCCGGTTTGTTTTTTTCATCACCGGTCTAGCCTGATTGTTGTCTTTCCCATCCGTTCATGGATTATCTTTATCATAACCACCAACTATAATGCTAACCAGGCTGATACGTTTGTTGATAATGATCCTGTTGGCCCCTGCACAGATGCATGCACAAACCTATGTATCCCTCGCGCCAGCACTCACCAATACGGCCGGTACGGCGGCGGACAAGGCCAACCTGGCCCTTGAAGTAGGCCGGCAGTGGGATGTGTTCAGCCTGGGGCTCGCTTTTGGTAAAACGACCCTCAGTCCTGTTTCCCACAGGGATACCAGCAAGTACATCGAGTTGCGTCCCAACCTGAATATCTTCGAGGTAGGAAAATTTACCAACACGTTCACGCCGGGCATCGGGTATGTGTTCAATGCCAGGGAAGACCTCGTTACGGAGGTTACTTATGGTATCGAGTATTCGCTTTCTGCGCAGTTCCATGTCAATGCTTATTTTGGCCAGTTTTTTTACAGCGGCAAAGAAACGGCCAGTAATGTTTCGTTTTTTGGCATATCGGCCGCCTGGTTTTTTGCCCCGGTAAAAGGCGGTTCAGTGATTAAACAGCCAGCCCGGCCGGAAAAGTAGGGAAGCGAAGGAGTGGGGGACAGCCGCGGGATCACGCTTTCATAACCGATTCGGTTGTATTGGGAAAACCCGGTATGGGCGGTTGAAGGAAACGCTCAGCCATTATTTACCTATCGGCCATGGCTCCCGGATGCAGCACGCTGCGTAAAAATGCGAAGGGCAGCGACAAAAAGCCGTCTGCCGCAAAAGAATACATATGGTGGTAAACGTATCCGCTCTCCCGGAATCCATCCCATTCCCAATGAGATTGCTCAGTGTACCCGAATGACCTGCCCCAGCATGTAGTAACCCCTGCCCTGGTAAATACATGCTGACGGGCACACTACTCCCTTGGTATAAGATAGTTATGGTCTGCGTTTGCTTTTCTTTTACTGGAGAAAAATACCAGTTCTTTTTACTTAGATTTATAACCCCGTTATGAAGGTATTTTCTTATCAACTCACCGATGGTATAGACATCAGGGGCTTTAAAAATAGTTTTTAGGGTTCCTGTTCATTTTTCAGACAGTGATGAGATATTTTACGTCATTGACCCTGATAAATTTATTTATGTTTTTAAATACGGGGTGGTTTCTTTTTTGAGTCATGATGCGATTAAGATCTCCGAATTCATTCATTTTATTACCCCTTTTTGTAAAAATTTTTCCGAGTTTAAACTCAGTGAAGAATTCGAGATTGAAACAGGGGCGAAAGAAATCAGGTTTAGGTTCAATAAAATTGAAATCCATCAAACCAACTGTTGATATCTTCCGCCTGATTATGCTGAATGTATCCCAATCCGTGGCGCTGGATTATTATTACGAGGTCACCAATACCTTGCTGAGGGAAACCAATCTTCAGACACAATACCTGGAGAAGAAGGGGAGGCTCAATATTTCCGGCCGCGACCTAAAAAAATATATTGGCCGCACCCTCAACCTGAAAAGCAGCATCGCCGGGAATTTGTACTTATTCGATTCTCCGGCTGAAACCTGGGAAGATGAGAATCTTAACAGTATCGATATAGGTCTGAAGCGAACATTTGATTTGCAGGTGCGGTTCAGGAGTATCCAGGAAAGCCTGCAGATTATTAAAGACAATTTTGAATTGTTCAAAGACATCATGCAGTACCGGAACAGTTACGTGCTGGAAATCATTATTATTGTCCTCATCCTGCTGGAAGTGATCAACCTGGCCATTGAAAAGATATGGTGACCCACAATTATTACGCCGTCCCTTTCTGATTTCCATTACCTACATGGAAGAATGTGTTTCATCCGGGTACGAAAAAACCCGCTCAGCGAACGGGTTTGTTTCATTTGGAATACCAGTGCCCACGAAAGGAATCGAACCTTCACACCCTTGCGAATGGCAGATTTTGAGTCTGCTGCGTCTACCAATTCCGCCACATGGGCTTCACCTACCGGATGAACGAGCTGCAATATTACGCATTGCCCGCATTCCGTCCAAAATGTTAGCGCTACTGTTGCTGTCACAGAACTAGTCGCAACAGCTTTTATGCCGTACCAGCAGCCTTTTCAGCCACCGCCAAATCCGCTGTATGGTTATTTCTGCCTGCATGTTGCACGCGCTGTCAGCGCGTTACAAAGGTAGTCCATCCCATATAGATTCTTACCTGTAAATTGTGATCAGAACGCTTCGCCTATGCTAACTATAGGATTAATCAGGGAAGGGAAATCACCGGCCGATAACCGCGTTGCCCTTACGCCGGCGCAGTGCAAATGGATACAGGAGCAGCCTACGCCCATTCGCCTTCTCGTACAGTCGTCGCCTACCCGCTGTTTCAGCGATCGCGAATACCGCCAGGCTGGAATTTCCGTCACCGAAGACCTGTCGGGCTGTGATATCCTCCTGGGCATAAAGGAAGTGCCGGCGGCCCACCTGATCCCCGGGAAAACCTATCTTTTTTTCTCCCACACCCGTAAACAGCAACCGCATAACCAGCCGCTCTTCCATGAGCTGATCGCCCGCCGGATTACCCTGATCGATTATGAATGTTTGGAACATGCCGACGGCCAGCGCATCATCGGCTTTGGCTTTTTTGCCGGCGTCGTCGGCGCGCACAACGGCATCATGGCCTATGGCAACCGCACCGGCTTATTCAGCCTCGGCCGGGTACACCAGCAAAATAATTTCAGGGAGCTGATGCACACTTACTTCGGGCTCCGCCTGCCCAACGTGAAAATCGCGGTGACGGGCTCCGGGCGGGTCGCCCACGGCATACTGGAGATCATGAACCTGATGGGCATCCACGAAGCAGAACCGGAAGATTACCTCGTCCGCCGTTTTGCCTATCCCGTCTATACCCAGCTGAAGGGAGCAGACCTCTTTAGTCATAAACTAACGGGTAAATATAACCGGGAAGATTTTCACAGCCACCCTCACCATTACCGCAGCCTCTTCCTGCCCTACGCGGCGCAGACAGATATCCTCATGAACGGCGTGTACTGGGACCGCAACTATCCCCGCCTGTTTGAAAAGGAAGCCATCCGGGGAGACGACTTCATCATCACCACCATCGCGGACATCACAGACGACGCGGATGGATCCATCCCCATCAATCTCGGCGACCAGTCCATCATCGATCCGGTATATGGCGTAGACCGGGAGAGCTTTCAGAAAACACTTCCTTATTTGCCTCATTCCATCGATCTCATGGCAGTGGGTAACCTCCCCAATGAACTGCCGCGCGACGCCAGCCGCTATTTCGGGGAACAACTGATCAAATATATCCTGGAAAACCTCGTGAACGGCGGGTCGGAGATCATTGAGCGCGCTACCATACTGCGAAACGGACTGCTCACCGCACCGTATCAGTACCTGGCGGCTTACGCCGGTATCGCCTGACCATCCCCAGGCCCGTTACAAATAGAGATAATATTTTTTCAGCAGGTGGGTGAACGCGGGGCTGTAGCTGTCGGCAGTCTGCCGGATAAGCAGCTCTTCTTCCCTAAATACACCGCTATTCTTTCGCGTCAGCCAGATCGCTGCGCGAAAACATGGATGCTGCACACTCTGCCGCATACACAGCCTTTGCTGGAAATACAATCCCGATGCGGCCGCCAGCTCCCGGAAATATTCCACCCGCTGCCAGGGCAACAGCACGGCAAAGGCCCCCCGGTCACTCAGGTTTCTTTCGGTCACCTGCAGCAGGTCGCGCAGCGTAAGTCCATCCTGGTGTTTTGCAAGGTTATAGCGTGCATTGGGCGATGCCAGGTCGCCTTCATAAAAAGGCGGATTGCTGAAGATAAAATCATACCGGTGGGGAACAGCAAATAGCTTTACGTCTTCATTGTACAGCCGCAACCGGTTATACCACGGGCTGCCCGCAATATTTTCCGTCGCCTGCTCGTACGAAGCCCGGTCAATTTCCACGCCTTCTATCTCCCCCGGGAACTGCTGTGCCAGCATCAGCATCAGCAAACCTGAGCCTGCACCAATATCGAGGCAGCGGTTAACATGCCTTTCCTCCCTCGCCAGCCTGTCCGACAGCCACGCCCCAAACACGCAACTGTCCGTGCTCACCTTTAATGCACACCGGTCCTGGTACACCGTGAACTCCTTCAGCTGGAAATAAGGATTGGGCATCGTTTCAGGCAGGTTTGATTTGGGCAAAGGATAAGCGGTTGCCAAATGGATCAGTAAGGTGCATCACCACATCATTCCAGGGCTCTTGTATGATAGCGGGTTTGCAATACCGGTAGTCTTTTTCAGCCAGTTCCGCCTGGTGAGCCGCGAGGTCGCCGGCCCATTCGATATAAATAGGTGTACCCGGCGTACAGTCGCCATAATGCCCCGTTAAATGGAACCGGATATTGTCTTTGGAAACCTGGAAATACAAGGGAAAATTTTCGGCATGCCGCTGCTCCCAGTCCACCCGGAAACCGAGCCAGCCGGTATAAAACGCCCTGGCCTTTTCTACGTCGAAAATCCGCAGCAGGGGTATGACCGCATCTTGTTTTTGCATCAAATTACAATTTACCAGTCCGACTTTGCCCGTGCACCCACCGACAATTCAGCCAGCTCTCCAGCCATCAATTTATAATAACCGGTCATCGCAATCATCGCCGCATTGTCGGTACAATATTCAAAGGCCGGGATAAATACTTCCCATCCCATTTTTGCTCCCTGGTCGGTTACCGCGTCCCGCAGCCCCCGGTTCGCAGAAACACCACCGGCGATACAGACCCTCCGTATACCCGTTTGGGCGACCGCGAGCGTGAGCTTGTGCAGCAGGATGCTTACGATTCTGTACTGTACCGAAGCACACAAGTCCGCCCGGTTATTGGCAACAAATTCAGGATCCTTTTTTATAGCCGCCTGTAAAAAATAAAGGATGGATGTTTTCACGCCGCTGAAACTGAAGTCCAGACCCGGCACCTGAGGCTCTGCAAACTCAAAACGACGGGGATTTCCTTCCCGGGCGTATTTGTCCACCAGCGGACCGCCGGGGTAGGGCAGGCCCAGCAGTTTGGCCGACTTATCAAATGCTTCGCCTGCAGCATCATCGATAGTCTGACCGATAACTTCCAAATCAAGCGGGCTCCGGCAGACGACAAGTTGTGTATGGCCCCCGCTCACAGTAAGGCAAAGGAACGGAAAAGCCGGGACGGGCGGGCTGATCAGGTTCGCGATAACATGTGCCTGCATATGATGCACGGCCAGCAAGGGGATGTTCAAGGAAAGGGCCATCGATTTGGCAAACTGCGACCCCACCAGCAGGCAGCCAATAAGCCCGGGTGCCTGGGTGAACGCAATCGCAGACAACTCGTTCTTGCTGACCCCCGCCTTTTTTAAGGCAGCATCAACCACGGGAACAATGTTTTCCAAATGCGCGCGGCTGGCAAGTTCCGGCACTACGCCACCATATTGTTCGTGAATGGCCTGCCCGGCTATTATGTTCGACAATACGCGTCCGTTGTGGCAAACGGCAGCCGCCGTTTCATCACAGGAAGATTCAATGCCCAGTACAATTACAGGAAGTTCGCTCACGTCAAAATAAGTTCGGCGCAAAAATACTTTGTTTAGGCCGCCGGCGTACAGCAACACCGGATTATTTGCTGCGAATCGCCACAACCGGGTTCATCCGCGCAGCGATAAATGCGGGAATGATGCCTGCCAGCACACCGGTAACAACACAGATGGTAATTGCTGTTGAAAAGATGCTGAACGAAATGACCACGTCGAAACCGATCATGGGAGAAATGATCTTGGTGAGGATATATACCAGCAGCAGCCCAATCGCACCGCCGAGTATGCACAGGAAGGCAGACTCCAGCAGGAATTCAGTCATGATACTTGATTTTTTTGCGCCTATCGCCTTTTTCAATCCAATCTGCCCCGTTCTTTCCCGAACGGTCACAAACATAATATTGGCCACGCCGAACATCCCCACGATCAACGACAGTCCCGCAATGAACCAGCCACCTGTATTGATCCCGGAGAAAATACCTTCGGCAAACTTCCCGAATGACTCAATATCGTTGAGGGCGAAATCATCTGCCTGCGTCGGCCCGGTCTTGCGGATTGACCGCATCGCCCCTTCCACATCATCCCGCAGCATCTTCATCGGCACATTATCTTTTCCCTGCAATACAATCACCGGCTGTGCCCGTTTTACATAGACCAGCGTTTTCATGTAATTGTAGACCAGCAGTGCCGATTCATCATAATTGTATCCGCCCATCATGCTCTGGCCTTTCTTTTTCAACAGTCCGATTACTACGGCTTTCTTACCGTAGATATCAACTTCCTGCCCAACAGCAGCTTCCGGCTTGGGAAAAAGATTTTCTGCGATGGTATACCCCATCACCACCGTATTGGAGCCGCTCTCAAAATCATCCGCCTTAAAAAACCGCCCCTCCTGGATGTCCAGTTGCTGGATATTGGAGAAATCTTCCGAAATACCATAGATATTCACGTCGGTTATCGCTTCGTCTCCCCACTCCACCTTGTTGTTGCTCGAAATATTAAAGGCGACATTTTTAGCAAGCTCACTGCGCTGTTTCAATAACCTGATTTCCTCGAACCTGGGTTCAGGCCTGTTGATCAGCTTCCACCAGGGGATCTGGCCACTGTAATCCCACTTGTCAATATAAATGGTGTTACTGCCTAGCGATTTAATGCTTTTCTGCACATTTTCTTTCAAACTGTCGACCGTTGCCAGCACACCAATAATGCAGAAGATCCCCACCGTGATGCCAAACAGCGACAGGAAGGTGCGGAGTTTATTGGATCGGAATTCCGATAAAGCCATTTTAAGGCTGTTCCAGACTATCTCCAGGAATTTGAACATACCCAAATATAGCCGGGACCAAGGAGAATTCATACATAATATTGGTCAATGGTCAGCCACCGGGCTGAGTGGCAGGCTGCGGGGACTTCCCCTGCACACACCGGTATGCATTTCGCATTGGCAGCAGGCGCCGTTTCAATAGGATCTACCCGGTAAACATTACCCGTACTTTATTAAAATTTGTCCGCCCCTGCTCCTTGTGATGAAAATGAATTAAATTGGATGTTGACAGGAGCCGCAGGGACTTGCTTCGCTGCACCGGCTTAATGGGCATGCTTTCCTGCCTGGCGCAAATGCCGCATGATCTTTTATCCCCCCAACCGAAACCGTGTTGTTCACTACTTGCTCACCTCAAATGAATACCATGATCACAGCCACCTTTACACAACTGAGAACAACTTGCGGCCAGTGGCGCAGTGCCATTCGTGAATACCGTGACGAACTGACGCGCTTCAAACAACACCTCCTTAAAATTGCGCCGCGTGCCACCGGCAGGGAAGAGCTGATCGGGGTGGAACATTTTGACAACCAGTTTCACATCCAGCTCATCAACCTCCACGATTTGAAACAGAAAATTAAACTCCATGAGCAACACCTTTCCATCGCCCGCCAAACGGATGACGAAAGGCTGCCTTACGCCCGTGTTGCGGAACATGAAAACCTCGCCAAAGAATTCGGCGGCCTGGAAAAAATGCTGGGTGAACTAAAAACCAGGTTTTCCGGGTTTACCACGCGCCTTACGGTAGTGGTGTAACCGTGTTTAACCGAAGGTTCGCTCTTCATCGGGAAACGCCGATCAGAGCTTTTTGCCCAGACGGCCATGCCCTTGCGGCTCCTCCATGCCGTTCAGCATTCACCTGCAGTGTAGGCCAGTCCCGGCAGCGCAGCGTTGCCTCGGACAGGGTTCCCCGCGTGATACACCGACACCGCCCGCCATCGCTTCAAGCCTCACTCCGGCAATAACCATCCGTGCGCTTCCGGAAGCGGTGCCACCACTGTGTTTACCTGGCAAATGTGCACGGTTACAAAGCCTCACGGCAGCACCAGCGTACCCGCATCGCGTTTCTGCTTGCCGTTCGGGAACGCTTAGAGGTAAAAAAATGCAAAGGTTTACTGCACGGATCACAAATTATTTTGAGCACGGTGCTTTACGTTTTCGCTAACATATTTCCGGCACTATGGTATTTGTTTTGATCCTATGTTATCAAAATTACGAACATGAAAAAAATACTTTTACTCAGCACCGTTTTAGTCACTGGTCTGCTGGCAGTAAGCACTGCCCATGCCCAGTTCAGCGCGAGCATTAACATCGGGGTACAACCCGCATGGGGCCCGTCAGGGTATGACTATGCAGAAAATTACTACCTGCCCGATGTGGAAGCTTACTATAATGTTCCCTCGCAGCAATTTGTTTATTTCGATGGCTACAACTGGGTTTCTTCCAACTACCTCCCCGGCCGTTATACAAATTATGATTTGTATTCAGGCTACAAGGTGGTGATCAATGAACGCAACCCCTGGCTCCATTTCAACCGGGACCGCGATCGCTTTTATGGCTACCGCTCCCGGCGCGATCAGCCCATTCTCCGCGACTACCGGAATTACGGTTCTGTATACGGCAACCCGGGTTATGGCGGCAGGGGTTGGCATGACAGGGAGGTTGCCCGTGGTTTTGGATACGGCCGCGAACGCCGGGAAGACCATGACGATAACCGTCGTTTCGACCGTGGTGATAATCATTACGAGGGAGGAAGAGAAGGAGGTTTTCACCGTGAGGACCGCGAAGAAGGCAGGGGAGAAAGAGGTGGCCGCGGAGGCCATGACCGCGACAGGTAACACGCCAAATGAAGCAACCATCCACCCTATATCCATGAAACACGTAATCCCGCAGCCAGCGCCGCGGGATTTTATTTATGTCGGTATCCGGTAATATTTTATAAACCCGGGTACCACAACCCGATCATTTTGTCAAGACCGCATTATTCATGTGGAATTGCCAATTCACCTGCATAATTTTTATGGGCCCGTCGGTATGCCGCTGCCCGGCATCGTTGCGTCGCACCCTTCAGCGGCAGTGCAAAGCCGGACGGCTAACGCTGCCCAGTAGACGCTAATCGGTAGTTCAGGTCACCGGCATCAGCTGTCGCCTGTATAATTGTACCGCATTTTCATAACCCAGGTAGAGTGCGTCACAAACCAGCGCGTGCCCGATCGATACCTCATCCAGCCCGGGTACATGCGCAGCGAAATACCGCAGGTTGTGCAAGTCCAGGTCATGGCCGGCATTGATACCCATACCCAGTTCCAGCGCTTTTGCAGCTGCGGCCCGGTAAGGCGCCACAGCCGGTCCGTGTTCCCCATTGGCGTAGATGGTGGCATATTGTTCCGTATACAGTTCTATGCGGTCTGTACCTGTAGCCGCAGCGCTTTCCATCATCGACACATCCGGGTCAATGAAGATGGAGGTACGGATACCCGCCGCTTTAAACTGTGCGATCATCTGCCGCAGGTAGTACTGGTGAAGGCGGGTATCCCACCCGTGGTTAGATGTCAGCTGGCCAAGTGCATCGGGCACCAGCGTCACCTGCGCTGGTTTTACTTCAAGCACCAGGTCCACAAACCGTGGCTCGCGGCAATTTCCTTCTATATTAAATTCCGTATGGATGGCCCGGGCAATGGCACGCACATCTGCATACCTGATATGGCGCTCGTCGGGCCGCGGATGCACCGTGACGCCGTCTGCGCCAAATAATTCGGCATCTGTTGCCGCTTTTACTACGTCAGGATTGTTGCCCCCGCGGCTGTTGCGCAGCGTCGCAAACTTGTTGATGTTGATGCTGAGTTTCGTCATACCCCAAAATTACCGGCTATTTTAATTGAAAAGGGCAGGCTTTTAGCCCGCCCTTTTGCATGGTTAGAAACCATATAACGAAGGGTTGTCGGATTACTCGGTTGTACGGGTTATAATATTTTTTATTTGGTTTTAACGATGCTTACTGTAGTCACCTGTTCGCCGGAAAGTAAACTAATCTGCAGATCATATCGCCCGGCAGCAAAGCGTTGCAGGTCGTTCATGTCAATGCTATCACTACCTCCCGGCAGGGTACAGGCAACCATCCTCACCACGGTACCCCGGCTGTTCTTTAAGCGCAGTATCAGGTTGGCCGTGAACTCGCCGTGTAGCCGGATCTGCAACTGGCTGGTAAACGGATTAGGGTTTACAAATACCTTCAGTCTCATGAAAATAGTTTTCTCCGGCCGGTGCGGCGGGCAGCAGGGATTAAAGAAATCTTTATTTTAAAGGAAGATCAGGCGAAAAGGGGAACGATCAGAGGAAAGGTATAATCAGCACCATGCGGCAGTAAATGTACGAGAAATATTTACGAATGGAAAGCGGTAGCCCTACTATTTTTTTAATCGTATTTCTACTAAAAAAGCGGGTAATCCATTAAAAACGGGTAATCACTTTCAGGTTCAGCAACCGAGGGGTAAGCCGGTTGGGAATGGAGTAGGTGGTATTGGAAAAATCTTTGATCAGCAGGTAAGAAATGGTATTGGCCCGGTCTACCAGGTTAAAAATTTCCAGGGTGGCCCAGATATTATCAACGCCTTTAAACGGGCTGTGGCTCCGCCGCCGGCTTTTGTCGCTGTCCAGCAGCAGCGCACTGAACCCGATGTCGACGCGGATATACGGATCGATAATCAGCGCATTCCGGTATTTCACACTCCCGGGAATGGTATACGGCAGGTTGCTGCCGTACAGCATATTGAGGTAGACTTTGAAATTCTTATTGGTCGACAGGTAATCCTGGAAAAACATCCCGAAAGTGATCAGCCTGTCGGTAGGCCGGCGCACCCATCCCTGCCGCACCAGCGAACTGTCGGTCGGTTGTTTTAAAGAGTCCAGGGTGTAATTATAAAATGTGGCCCCGGCAATCTTCTCGCGCGTGCGCATGATCCCCAGGCTCACCCAGCTTTCGGCATCCTTTACCAGCTCCCCGAAAAGTCGTAATTCAAGCCCGGCGGCGTATGCCTTTGCGTTGTTCTCCCCGAAATAGCGGATACGGACATTGTCTATATCATAAGGCACTACGTCGTGCATGTTTTTAAAATACCCCTCGGCCGTGAGGCGCATCGGCCTGCCGTTCAGCCCGGTAAAGCTGTAGTCGAACCCCCCGCTTACCTGCCAGCTTTTCTGGGCCTTTACGTCGCGGTTGACCGACCCGTCATACCGCCGCAGCTCGCGGTAAAAAGGCGGCTGGTCGTAGATACCCGCTGCCCCCCGGAATACGATATCTTTTTGCCAGCTGGCTGGCTTCCAGGAAAAACCTGCCCGCGGCGAAATGAGCAATTCATGGTTCAGGTCATTATAATTGAACCGCATCCCGGCCTGTAATACAAAACCGGAGGAATCATTGAAAGCGATATTATCCTGTACAAATCCGCTGAGGCGGTTAATGGTGAAATCGGAGGCCGACTTCAGCACACTGTACAGCGCCAGCTGCCCGGGCTGGTAGGGAAGGGAATAGCCGGTAGAATCCTGGTATTGCCACTGGTTCAGCTTATCGGTCAGCAGCTGGTGGTCGGCCGACAGGCCCCACTGGATGGCATGCCGTCCTTTGTCCAGGTAGCCTTTATGCGAGAGATTCCAGATGCCGATGTTCAGCCGGTTGCGGGCATAGTTCTGGAAAACGCCTGCGCCGAGGGGGTTGACAATCAACCCAAAACCGGGGGCGCTTTTGTCAAAACTTCGCTCTCCAAACAGGTATTGCCCGGTGATGTCCACCGATTCCTTTTCATTGTCCTGGAAATAACTGGCCATCCATTTCAGCCGCAGGTTCTTTGTTAGCTGCCTGCTCACCGCCAGCCCGATCATGTTCGTGGAATACTGGTCAGCTTCCTTGCCGTCAAAGAAAATGTCGAGCCCCAGGTTAGCCGTGAAATAGGGAGAGAACACGGATGCCGTCTGTTGTGAAAAGGCCGGCGTTAAAGTGAATTTTGTCCGGGAGAAATTGGCCAGCAGTTCAGCTGACCAGCCGCGGTTAAAACGGTAAGTCAGCAACCCCTGGAAATCGGTGGCGGCTGGCACATAATTGCCCTTGGTCTCCTGGCTGGCCAGCAGGTTGCGGTTGCTCTTGCTGCGCACCCCCAGCAGGTAGGTGAAGCGGTTGTCTTTACTGATGCCTTCCAGGTGCAGCCCCTGCTCCAGCAGGCTGACGTAGGCGGAGCCGCCAAACGATTTGGGTTTACGGTACTGCACATCCAGCACACTGCTCATCTTATCCCCGTAACGGGCCTGGAACCCGCCATTGTAAAAACTAACGCTGCGCGTCATCTCCGGGTTAATGAAGCTCAACCCTTCCTGCTGGCCGCTGCTGACGAGGTAAGGCCTGAATATTTCGAAGTCGTTTACGTAGATGAGGTTCTCATCATAATTACCACCCCGTACGGAATAGCTGGACGTGAGTTCGTTATTGGATCCGACAAATATTTTGATGAGGCTTTCGATGCCGCCTACGGGGGACGGAATATTGATCGCCTGTTTGGGATTGATGCTGATCAGCCCGGCTTCCCTGCGCTGGCGCTGATCGGTTACCACCACTTCTTTCAGTATTTTGCCGCCGCGTTCAAGCCTGAGCGTGAGCTGTTCACTTTCCCCGGCATTCAATAAAAAATTACGTTGCTCGCTTTTGTAACCCGAATAGGAAAATACCAGGGCAAACGCCTTCCCCGCCGGCACGGTTAGCCGGAAGGCGCCCGAGTCGGAACTGGCGATGCCGTTGTTACGGCCGAGAACCAGAATACTTACGCCGCTGAGCGGCTGTTCATTTTCATCCACCACCCTTCCGGTAACGGTGGCGGTCTTCTTCTGGGCAGAAACGGCCACCACTGAAAAGAGGAAGAGCAGCAGTAGCGGAATCCTGGTTTTGGGCATGATAATTTTATAAACGAAACGCTGCTGGCAATATTACAGTACGGGGTAATTGTTTTCAGGGGGGCAACTGCCGCCAACCCGGGCAGCAGGCATGCCCTGCGTGCCGGACGCTGTCAGGGTTTCAACGCCTTCAGCTGCCGGATGGTAGCGGAGGGATCCGGGGAATGAAAAACAGTGCTGCCGGCTACCAGCACGTCCGCCCCGGCATGCAGCAGGGCGTGGGCATTCTCCACGGTTACGCCACCATCTACCTCGATGAGTACATGCAGCCCGCGATCAACGATCATTTTCTTCAGGTCTCTTATCTTCTGCAGGGTATGTGGAATAAACGACTGCCCGCCGAAGCCTGGGTTTACACTCATCACATTGACCACGTAGATATCCTGTAAAATATCTTTCAGGAATTCCACCGGCGTATGTGGGTTAATGGCCACGCCGGCTTCCATACCCAGCGATTTGATCTGCTGGATGTTGCGGTGGAGATGCGGGCAGGCTTCGATATGTACCGTGAGGATGTCGGCGCCGGCTTTCCGGAATGCTTCCGCAAACTTTTCGGGCTCAACAATCATAAGGTGTACGTCACAGGGCTTACGGGTGGAGGCCGTAATCTTTTCGATAACCGGGAACCCGTAGCTGATATTGGGCACAAAGCGGCCATCCATCACATCGAGGTGAAACCAGTCAGCCTCGCTGTCATTCAGCAGCGTGCAAGCATCCTGCAGGTGAAGAAAATCGGCAGCAAGTAAAGAAGGTGCGATGATAGCCATAAGCGAAAATTATAATGGTAACGGGATGGGTAACCCGGGTTTATTTTGTTCCTTTCACCCGTCGGAGCCCTGCTTTGGCTTCGGCAAAATCCCGGTCAAAAGTAAGTGCCTTGTAGTAATAATCGGTGGCTTCTGTATTTTTTCCAATGGCTTCATAGCAGCGCCCTATCCAATAATAATTGTCTGGGTTGGTATAGGAAATATTGGTCGCAAACTGGAACGTCTTCAGCGCCTCGTCATAATTTTTCTCTTCGAAAAGGATGATGCCCTTCTCAATATATGGCTCAATGAAATGCCAGTCGCGGACCATGGCCTCATCAAATTTTGCCAGGGCACGGACATTGTCTTTCATGTTTGCGTAGTAGACGCCTTCAAGATAAACCGGTTCGGCAAATTCCCGCGAGGTATCTCGTTGCTGTAATTCAGCGCACAGGGCGAGTGTTTTTTCATTCTTCGTTTCTGCATAAAGGTTAGCCAGTGCCAGCCCGTTCAGGATAACCGGCTGGCGGGCATACGACTGCTGCAGTATTTCGATGGCATGTGCGGTGTCTTTCATCCGGGCGTACAGCATGCCTTTTTCGTAAAGCGCCTCAAAATTGGCGGGGTCCTTCAACAGGATGCTGTCATACACATTCATGGCCGACCGGCTCTCGCCCGCCTGCTGGTAGGCTTCACCCAGCCTCCTCCTGAATTCAGGTTCGGCAGGGTAGCGCTCGATGCATTTCTTCAGCAGGTCGATGGCGGCGGCGCTTCTCCCGGTCAGAAACAGGTTGGACGCGAACAGCATCCCGGTGGAATCAGCAGGCTGCAGTTCCCAGCTTTTCCGGTAATCGTAGTAGGCAATATCATGGAGGTTGTTGCGGGTAAGCCGGATTGCGCGTTTCAGCAGGAGCGAAGCATCGGTGGGGTTGGCCCTGATGCTGTCAGTTAGACTGCGGTACGGGGGTTGAAGGAGGGTTTCATCGAAGCCGCTGACTCCGCTGCCGTTATTACAGCCCCAGGTAAAGAATAGTGCCGTTCCCAAAATAAAAATGGTCCGCTTCATCAGGCAAAACTAACCGATTTTGAGAAGCCTTCCGGTGCATTTTGGTTCCTGCGCGGTGAGCCCGGTGCTGCAATGCCTGCCGGTCACAATAAGATTTCTCCGGTAAGCTTTCCGAATTTAGCTTTGCGGCAAATAACAGTGTATGCAAACCGGCCTGGTTCACCTCCACAATTTCCTCCGATGGATCATTATTGTTCTGCTGCTGGTTGCTATTTTTAAGAGCTATAGCGGGTGGAAGTCGGGCCGCCCGTTCCTGGGGGGCGACCGGAAAATATTTCTCTTTACCATGATAGCTGCGCACATCACGCTACTGGTGGGTATTTACCAGCTGCTGTTCGGGCGTTTTGGCATCCTCGTTACCAGCCTGCCGCCCGGCTTCACCGTGATGAAAGATAAATTCTACCGCTTTTACTGGGTGGAGCATCCCGTGTCCATGGTCATTTCCATTGTGCTCATAACGATGGGCTATGGCATGGCAAAAAAGCCGGTTGCCGATGGAGTGAAGTTTAGGAAGGCCTTCTGGTATTTTTTAGTGGCGTTCGCCGTAATCCTGATTGCTGTGCCCTGGCCATTTCGCCAAATCATCGGCCGGCCGCTGGTTCCCTGATGCGGTTATAATCTCCGGCATTGCGACCGGTATGACGGTATCGTATAACCGTATCCGCGCTGTAGCAATTATCTTTTACCCAGTTCAATTACTTCGCAGTCTTTGATGTTGCTGCCGTCGATGGTAAACCGCAGCAGTGTACGTATTTTATGCCAGCCATGCTTTCCGGCTGCGCCGGGATTCATATGCAGGCAGGCAATCGCCGGGTCGTACATCACCTTTAGAATATGCGAATGTCCGCTGATGAATAGGGCGGGCTTGTGAACAGCGAGCGATTTTTTGGTTTCCGGGTTATACCGTGGCGGTGATCCCCCGATATGCCGCATGAGCACGGTCACGTCTTCACAGCTGAACAACAATTCTTCCGGGAATATGCTGCGGATATCCTGGCCATCGATATTTCCGTAAACGCCTTTTACCGGCAGGCCGGTTTGTGCCGCTAGGTTTTCGATAATAGGAACGGTACCGACGTCCCCTGCATGCCAGATCTCCTGGCATTGTGCAAAATAGCCCGCCACGGCGGGATCGAGAAAGCCGTGGGTGTCTGAAAGAAGTCCGATGCGCGTCATAACAGCCGCAAAATAAGAAGGAATAAATGGATGCTGCAGCTCAATAAAAGGGATCCGTGCCGTACTACTGAAATTTACAGGACGAGGCAATGACCTTCACGTTTTTATTCAGGTTGTTTTTTTTGAGGGCTACTTCAAGAAACATCCATCTTTCCGGGTGACTTACTTTTGGTCCCATATAAATTTTTCGGATGAATGGTTTTACCGGCATGGCGCTCTTAATGTACAGCGGCCTGGGGAGTGATTGTCCTTCTTCGATTTGCACCAGCGGGTGGCCGGAATCATAATATTTGATGACGCGGTATTCGTTTTCAAAAGCGTAGTTGGAGGATTTAAAGAAATACCGCAATTCGGCCAGCCCGATAGCGATGATGGCATCGACGATTTCGGGGTAATTGGAGTTGTTCCGCCGGGCAATGAGCTGGCGTAAGGTGTCTTTAAGGTTGTCCAGGTCGCCCGCCAGCCGGTTGTTTTCGTCAGCGCCGTTATTGTCGGAGTCTGCACGAGATTCAATTTTACTGGTAAGCCGGTTAAAGTACAGCACACGGTATAAAGTATGGATTTCTTCCTGGCGGTACGTTCCGGGTGCACCGGAAATTGTATGCCCGTTGTTGGATGGTCCGGCTGTCGTCAGCACCAGTGAATCATTATCCATCGACGCTGAGATTCCTGTCAGCGGGTTGATGTTGCCGGAATTACCATTGAACTCAGGCTGCAGGGCGGGGAAGGGTTCACCCTGCGGCGGCCAGTGGAAAAATTCGCTGCTGATGACCAGGCTGCAACCCATGGCTTCGTTGTTTTTTTCGTCCTTGCCATAGGTACGCCACATCACCAGGTCGTCTTCATGGCTGAGCAGCAGGTCGTCTGACCCATCTGCCAGCGCTGCAGGCAGAAAGCTACCCAGGTACACATTCGAATCTGTCGGATCCTGAGGCGTGAAAAGGTTGCAGGAATCGAAATAGGTCTCCAGTTCTTTGTCCGCCAGTTTGCCGATCAGCAGATCGCGGAGGACCTTTCCTTCCTCTGGGTCATTCATGAATGCCACATTGGAATAGTGCAGGAAGGAATCATTCGGGTCCATGATGATCCGATCGGCCACCCAGAGCTTGGTGTAGTGAACGACCGGGCAGTTTTTTTTGATATGTGCGTGATCTTTGATATTGTTCATGGCCGTAAAAAAAGCCGTGGACAATTCACCGATTATCTTTTTCTCGACCGGGTCCTGAATTTTTTCCACCCGTTCATAAAAAAGGCTGGCTACATTTTTTTCCCCTGCCGCCTTTTGCGGGTTCTCCCCGTTTTTCAACAGCAATTCATCAATTTTAGCCAGCAGGCGACTCAGGTTTGGATCCAGCGCAACGGCGTTCCGGTAATCCTGGATGGACTGGTTGTAGACCCCATTTTTTTCCAGTTCTTCATAAGCCAGGCCGCGTTTGTTATAGGCCGGCGCATAGTTCGGCATTAGTCGGATAGCAGTGGTATAGTCGGTGATGGCGGCGGTAAAATTGGCCATTTCCAGGAAAACGGAACCGCGGTTGAAATAGGCCAGTCCCATGCCGGGGTCCAGCACGAAGACTTTGTCAAATTGTTCCCGGGCTTCTTCGTAATTTTTGTTGTTGAGGTGTATCAGGCCGATGTTATTCAGCGCCACCGAAAGCTGTGGGTTGAGCGACAGTGCCTTTTGGAAATCCGCCATCGCTTCATCGGGCTGTTTCAGGTTGAGGAAGCAGAGGCCCCGGTTGTTATAGGCAAGTACAAAATCAGGATTGAGGGCAAGGGCCTTATTGTAATCCTCAATGGCCCGGCTGAAATCATTCCTGTTGTAAAAGATGTTTCCTCGTCCATAATAGGGCAGGGGATCAGCGGCATTGATGGCAATATTTTTTTCATAGTCCTTCAGGGCATCATCATACTGGCCCCGGTTATAATAAATGTTTGCGCGGCCCATATAAGCGGCGGCATATTGCGGGTCAAGCGCAATGGCTGTATTGAAGTCCTTGAGGGCTTCCTCCTGCTGGTTGAGGTTATACCAGGCATTACCACGGTTGGCAAATGCGATGGCGAGGTGCGCATCCTTTTTGATGGCGAGGTCGTAGTCTTTCTTCGCCTCGTCCATACGGTTGCTGTTAAACCAGAGATTACCGCGGTTGAAGTAAGCCAGCGCGGCGTTGGGGTCAAGGGCGATGGCGGAATTGTAGTCTTCCCCCGCTTTATCAGGATGTCCAAGCATCGAATAAATTAGCCCGCGGTTGATATAGCCGAGTGCCAGTTTTGGATTGATGCGCAGGGATGCATCATAATCGTCGAAAGCTTTCTGGTAGTCTTTTTCTCCGTACCAAATGTTCCCCCTGGTCAGGAAAGCGAGTTCCATACCGGGATCCAGTGCGATGCATTGGTTGAAGTCGGCCATGGCTGCGTTTGCATTTCCCTGCTGCAGCTGGAAACTGCCTCTTTTGAAGATCGCATCCGCATTGTGCGGGTCGAGGCTGATGGCATTGTCGTAATACGGGCCGGCCTTATCAGGCTGTATTTTCAGGGCGGCATCGGCCGCAAGCAGGTACAGTTGCGGATCTGCGGACTCGGAAAGCACCTCGTCGGAAAGCAGCGTGAGGGTATCCGCAAATTTATTTTCCGCGTTGAGGGCGGCGGCCTGTTGCAGCAGGGGGGGTGCCTCGGTGGCAGTTGGCATTGTCAGGAGGTTTAATGGGAAAAGGTTCGACCTTCTAATATACAAAAAAACAAGCGGCGGGAACGGGGCGGTTAAATTTTTTTGTTTTACAGCGGGGAGTCGTAAATTTCAGCATTAAACAGTACAGCATATGATAAAAATTTCCGACCTGAAACCAGGCGATATCGTAATGGCAGACTATGAGGGTAAACAATCGGAGGGCATTGTAACGGATTTGAACGGGGAGGATAAGGAAGTATGTGTGCAGACCGACGTGCAGAAGTTCTGGTTTAAGCCGGATCACCTGTCCCCGATCATGCTCGGCGATGAGCAGTTGAAGCAACTCGGATTCCAGCGGCAGGGGACGGAAGGCGTGGTAAAATACCTGAAAGGTGCGTTCAGGATCCAGCTGTCGCAGCAGGGAGGGTTCAATAGTTTAGAGATGTGGTACCGGGAAGACCGCCGGCACATGAAGCAGCCAATTGCCGTACATGAACTGCAGAACCACTACTACCAGATGACAAAAGTGGAATTGAACGCCGATTAACTCGCTTATAACCAGTTTTTTATCTATTTAGGGGAAATTTTCCTGAAAAAGGGGAAAATTTCCCCATTTTTTTCTTTATTCCGGCATCAACCCGTATCTTTGCACACCCAAAAAATATGGCAAAACAGGCACTAATTAAACAGGACGGCGTTATAATTGAAGCACTGAGCAACGCAATGTTCAAGGTTAAACTGGAGAACGGACACGAAATTCTGGCTACTATTTCAGGGAAAATGCGGATGAATTATATCCGTATCCTGCCGGGTGACAAAGTAGGTGTTGAAATGAGCCCATATGATTTGAGCCGGGGCAGGATAATTTTCAGGTATAAGTAATCATCATAATAATAACATCTCATGAAAGTCAGGGCCTCTATTAAAAAACGCAGTGTAGACTGCAAGATTGTGAGAAGAAAGGGCAAGCTGTATGTCATCAACAAAAAAAATCCCCGTTTTAAACAGCGCCAGGGATAAACAGCAAGCACAACAAAGTAAATAACAACTAAATAATAACTATGGCCCGTATTGCCGGTGTTGACTTACCAAAAACCAAGCGTGGAGAAATAGGGTTGACCTATATTTTTGGCATTGGACTTTCCACAGCCAAATATATCCTGGATAAGGCTGGTATCGATGTGAACAAGAAAGTGAACCAGTGGAACGATGATGAACTGACGGCTATCCGTAACATCATCACCAATGAGTTCAAAGTGGAAGGCCAGTTGCGTTCCGAGGTGCAGACCAGCATCAAGCGCCTGCTGGATATTGCCTGTTACCGTGGCTTGCGTCATCGTAAAGGTTTGCCTGTCCGCGGACAGCGCACCCGTACCAACAGCCGTACCCGCAAGGGCAAACGGAAGACGGTTGCCGGTAAGAAGAAAGTAGCGAAGAAATAAGACTGCCGGGTGCAGCAATGCGTCCCGGGTTTTTATATGCACCAATTTTACTGGACCCGTTGCGGATGCCCGGTGCAGGAGCAGGGCGGGAACAGGTTCACAGCCGGATGGCAGTGAATACAAACCAATAAAGATTACCTACAGTACCATGGCAAAAGCACAACAGCAGGCCAGCGCAAAGACCTCTACGAAAAAAAGAATCGTGCGGGTGGAAGCTTACGGCGACGCGCACATTTCAGCTAGTTTCAACAATCTTATTGTTAGCCTCACCAACAAACAGGGCCAGGTGATATCCTGGTCGTCTGCCGGTAAAATGGGTTTCCGTGGTTCCAAGAAGAACACGCCCTACGCTGCGCAGATGGCCTCTTCTGATGCTGCCAAGACAGCTATGGATGCCGGTTTAAAAAGGGTGGATGTATATGTAAAAGGTCCGGGTTCAGGCCGCGAAGGTGCAATCCGTGCGCTTGCCCAGTCCGGCATTGAAATCGTGCAAATTAAGGACGTGACGCCGTTGCCGCACAATGGCTGCCGTCCTCCGAAGAAAAGAAGGGTTTAACAATTGCTGCCGGTCGTTTTAACGGTATCCGCCCCGGCGGTGCTGAAAAACTTTACCCGGCAATTGTATTTATAATGGGTGTACAATTCATTTTAGATTTTTACTGATTGTACGCCGTCATCAAAAAATCAACAAACAAATTATGGCACGTTACACGGGTCCGAAGACCAAAATTTCCCGCATTTTCGGTGAGCCTATCCTGGGCAATGGCAAGTGGCTGAACAAGAACAGTAATCCTCCCGGTCAGCACGGTGAGAAGCGCAAGCGTAAGACTATGGGCGAATATGCCCTGCAGCTGCGCGAAAAGCAGAAAGCCAAATATACCTATGGCGTTCTGGAGAAGCAATTCCGTAAAACATTTGAAGAAGCCCTGCGGCGCAAAGGTGTTACCGGTGAAAACCTCATCAAACTGCTGGAAGCCCGGCTCGATAACACGGTTTTCCGCCTCGGCATCGCCCCTTCAAGGCCGGCTGCCCGCCAGCTGGTTAGTCACAAACACATTACCGTTAATGGTGACGTGGTGAATACCCCTTCCTTCCAGCTGAAAGCAGGAGACGTGATTGGACTGAAACAGAAAACCCAGGGCCTTGCCGGCGTTACCAGCCAGGTTAAAGGAAAGAACCCGAAGTTCAGCTGGATCGACTGGAACGAAACCAACATGGAAGGTACATTCATTGCTTACCCTGAACGCGACAGTGTTCCTGAAAACATCAAGGAACAGTTGATTGTGGAGTTGTATTCCAAGTAACCAAGATCTCCCGGCGCCGCCCAGTAAAGCGATGCCGTACAAGGGAGTGACACAACAATGCTGCTTTGAGCGATACGGCTGGCTAACCAATTAAAAACTTGAAATTTCAAATATGGCAATTTTAAATTTTCAGAAACCTGACAAAATTGTATTGCAGAAAGCAAATGATTTTGAAGCTCAGTTTGAGTTTCGCCCGCTTGAGCCCGGTTACGGCGTAACCGTTGGTAACGCGCTGCGCAGGGTTTTATTGAGCTCCCTCGAAGGGTATGCCATCATCGGCATCCGCATCGAAGGGGTGGAACATGAATTTGCAACCATCAAGGGCGTTACCGAAGATGTCACCGAAATTATCCTGAACCTGAAACAGGTTCGGTTTAAGAAGACCGTGGACCACGACGTGACCAATGAAAAAATAACACTTCATATCAAGGGCAAGACTGAATTCACTTCTGCCATGATCCAGGAAAACACCCAGAGTTTCCAGATCATGAACCCGGACCTGCTGATATGCACGATGGACGGCTCTTCCAAACTGGATATCGAGCTCACCATCGGTAAAGGCCGCGGTTATGTGCCTGCTGACGACAACAAGATGAAGGATGCGCCGCTGGGTTATGTGGCCATCGATTCTATCTACACGCCCATCAAGAACGTGAAATATACGATTGAGAACACGCGTGTGGAGCAGCGGACCGATTACGAGAAACTAATCATGGAAGTGACTACCGATGGCACAATCCACCCCGAAGAAGCCGTTAAGCAGGCTTCCCGGATACTGATCCAGCACCTCATGATCATCACCGATGAGAATATCACGTTCGACAATAAAGAAGAGAAGAAAGAGGACCTGGTGGATGAGCAAACGCTGCAACTCAGGAAAGTGCTGAAGACGCCGCTGGAAGATCTCGATCTTTCCGTGCGGGCATTCAACTGCCTCAAAGCCGCAAAGATTAACTCGCTCAGCGAGCTGGTACAGTACGAGCAGGAAGACCTGATGAAGTTTCGCAACTTTGGTCAGAAATCACTGGCAGAAATCGAACAGGTACTGGGTGAAAGAGGGCTTCATTTCGGTATGGACCTCAGCAAACTGGGCCTTGATAAAGATGACCTGTAATTGACCTGTTGCGGCTAACGCCGATTTTATAACTATTCCCCTTCACAATTCCTGACACGGTGTGAAGGCTCACCTTCCGGCTGCGAAGCACCGGGAACAAAATAAAAACGTCATGCGTCACGGAGACAAAATTAAAAACCTCAGCAGAACCGCTTCTCACCGAAGGGCATTGCTGAGCAACCTGGCAGCCCAGCTGATCCAGTACAAGAAAATTGTTACTACTGTTACTAAAGCCAAATCACTGCGGGTGTACATCGAGCCACTCATCACCAAGGCGAAAGAAAACACCACGCACCAGCGCCGGATAGTTTTCAGTCACCTGCAGGATAAAGCCGCCGTTACTGAACTGTTCAGCACTATAAGCGAAAAAGTGGCCGGCCGCCCCGGTGGTTATACCCGGATCATTAAACTCGGAAAACGGGTTGGTGACAATGCAGAAACAGCGATGATAGAACTGGTCGACTTTAATACCATTTACGGTAAGGGCGTAGATGCCAAGGCTGAACCGGCCAAGCGTACCCGCCGCGGCGCAAGCAAGAAGAAAGAGGCAACTGCCGCCGAAACAACGGCAGCAGAAAGCATGCCGCCAGCACCCGGAGAAGAAACGAAAGAAGCATAATCACCTTGAACATCTTGTACGATAAAAACGGAACTGTAACGGGTTCCGTTTTTTTTATGCACGCAGCCTGCTGCAAAAACAGAACTCCTTAATTTTGCCGCAGCATCAAGTAACCCGCAGAAGAAGAACAATATTTGTGCATCAAAACATAAAAATATAGTATGGCTTCCACTCCCCAGAAAACCGCCGTTTTGCTGCTGGCCGATGGCACCATCCATCATGGCAGGGCCTTTGGCAGTACCGGTATCGCTACGGGTGAAATATGTTTCAACACGGGTATGACCGGCTACCAGGAAGTATTTACCGACCCCAGTTATTACGGGCAGATCCTCATCATGAACACCGCCCACATCGGCAACTACGGGGTAATGGAAATGGATGTGGAATCCGATGGCGTAAAGATAAAAGGCCTTATCGGTCGGAACCTCGAAGAACAATTCAGCCGCAAGATGGCAAAGGGTTCGCTGGACGAGTACCTGAAGCGGCAGAACATCGTTTGTATTGAAGGGGTGGACACCCGGGCGCTTGTGGAGCATGTACGCCGCGAGGGTGCCATGAATTGCATTATCTCCTCAGCAGAAACGGATATCGACGTATTAAAGAAACAACTCGCGGCCGTTCCATCGATGGATGGACTGGAGCTGGCCAGCGCCGTTTCCACCACAGCAACCTACGAGGCGGGGGATAAAACAAGCCCGGTACGCATCGCCGTGATGGATTACGGCATTAAACGGAATATCGTTAGCTGTATGGCGGAACGCGGCGCCTTTGTAAAAGTGTTCCCGGCAAAGACAACGATGGCGGAATTGCGGGCGTTTAACCCCGACGGGTACTTTATTTCCAACGGGCCCGGCGACCCGGCGCCCATGGGTTATGCCATTGCCACCCTGAAGGAAATTTTGCAGGAAGAAAAACCGTTGTTCGGCATCTGCCTCGGCCACCAGCTGCTGGCACTGGCCAACGACATCCCCACCTTCAAAATGCACCACGGCCACCGCGGGCTCAATCACCCGGTGAAAAACCTGCTGACCGGGAAAAGCGAGATAACGACCCAGAACCACGGCTTTGGTGTGGATCCGGAAGCGGTTAAGAATGCCCCGAATATTGAAGTGACGCATGTAAACCTGAATGACAACTCCATCGAAGGAATACGGTTAAAGGACCGGCCCGCTTTTTCGGTACAGTATCACCCCGAGGCAACCCCGGGACCCCATGACTCCCGTTACCTGTTTGATGAATTTATTGAACTTATAAAAAAACATAAGCAGTAGGCTGTGGCAGGCTGCCCCGCGAAAGAATCGAACCGCCCTGGCCGGCGGTTTTTTATTTGCGGTATATTCGTACTCATGAATATCGCGATCATCAACGGTCCCAACCTGAACCTGCTCGGTAAACGCGAGCCCGGCATCTACGGTACCGAAGGCTTCGACAGCTTCCTGCTGCAATTGAAAGAGACGTTCCCGGACACGGTATTTTCTTATTACCAGAGCAATGTGGAAGGAGAACTGATCAGTGAAATCCAGCGGGTGGGTTTTACTGCAGCTGGTATTGTATTGAATCCGGGGGGATATACCCATACCTCGGTGGCCATCGGCGATGCCGTGGCGGCCGTACCTGCGCCGGTAGTGGAAGTCCATATTTCGAATGTCCATGCCCGTGAGGAGTTCAGGCGGCTGTCCCATGTGTCCGCAAAGGCCGCGGGCAGCATTGCCGGGCTGGGATTGAAAGGGTATGAACTGGCCGTGCGGTGGTTGATCGACCGGCCGCAGGCCTGATTCTTCATTTAGAGGAAAATGCGCATCAGCAGGGCGAAGCCGGTATCCTGCCTCGAATCTGAGGTTTTTTTGACAATATGAACGCCGCGGCGTGTCCACACCTTAAAAATTTCTCCTTTCTTTCTTTTAGCCAGTTCCCTGTCGATGAGGGGGATAATTGTTCCTTTGGCAATCCAGCCCAGGTCGCCGCGGGTGGCGCCTTCGCCGCCCATGCTATAGGTTTGCGCCAGGTCTTCAAAACTGGCGCTGTTATTCCTGAGCCTGAGGAGGATGCTGTTGGCCACGGAATCAGCTATGCGTCGGCTGAATACACTGGTATCGATAAAAATCTGGCTGACGCGGGTGAATGTATTTGGCAGTCGGGCGAGGACCTCGACCAGTACCTTTCCTTCGTAAGGACCGTAAACTTTTTTCAGCGTGGCGGAGTATGCGAGGCTGTCGGCCAGCCCCGAAAAATGCGTGCTGTTGGTGATGGTCACCGTATCGATCTTGTATTTTTTCTTCAGCGTTTCGCGGACATAGGCTACCGGGTTGGCGGCGTGTTCGATATTCGTTTTAATCTGCGCTACGGGCAGGGGCTGGCCCAGGCAATCGGCGGAAGCAATCAGCAGCAGGCAGGCGAACACAGTATTTTTCATGAGTGGTCCTTACAGTTGGTTTCGGGCTGCAAACATTCAACATTTAACGGGGAAAAACAAATCGATCTGCGGCCGGCAACCCGGGCGCATCAGCCAGCGCGAAAACCGAGGGTTAAAAATAGCGCGGGCCTGTTGTATTCCAGAGGTCGCGGTAGCTGACCGTAAGGATAAAATTCACGTAGTTTTCTTTGATGAGGTTGGACTGTGTAGTGCCACGCTGCCCGATATCGATGCCCAGGCTGACCCCCAGTTTAGGGTTGCGCTTGCTGTTGACGCCATAACCAAGGGTAAGCCCAACTTGCTTCAACTGCTGGCCATTCACCTGCAGGTAAGAGTTGCCATAGTAGACACCAGCCTGCAGGTAACTTTTTTCGTATAGCGTGTTGAAGTAATTGACTTTGTTGGATGCCTCGAAGCCAACTGAAACACGGTTGCTGTTGCGGAGGGCATAGTTGCCACCGAAATAATTGGTAGCCGTCCATCCCGCATATTTATAATCCGCGTTAAGGGTATATTTTTTGTTTTTGGTGAGGCTGAAACCAAAGCCCGAGGCGTTCGGTAATTTAAAATCACTGTTATTAGCAAGGCTCGCGGTGTTGGAGATCTGCGAGCTGTTGTCGGTAACCGTAACGGACCCGTCAGTCTTTAACTTCTGGGTCGGGTTGTACGTGCCGCCGAGACTGAAGTCCCATTTCTTGTTCAGTGCGGTATAAAACTGGCCCCCGAAGAGAAAATTGAAATTTTTATAGAAGATCTGCCTGGTGGTGGTGAGCGTGGTGGACAGGCCTTCTGTGGTAAGATTCTCGGTCTGGGTGAGTGAACCGAACAGGTAAGCCGCTTTAACGCCTACAGAAAAATGTTTGAAGGGTTGGAAAGCATTGCTCCAGTACACCTGGTTTACCCCGCCGCTTCCGTCGTACGTTACAGGGACACTGGAGTTGGTGCCCTGGATATTCTTAACAGAGCTAAAAAGGTAATTGGACGTGCTGTAAGGCATCAGCCCGGCACTGGAACCCCACCAGTTGGTGATTTTTGTACCGAGCGACAGCCGCTTGATGGCAAAGTCTTTTCCGCTGGCGGAAGTGCCGGTCAGTGGTGTACCCGAGTAGTTGATGAATTGTCCCCTTGCCGCCAGTTCAAAGGAGAAGAACTGCTTCTGTAACGCGGTATAGGAAGCGGGGTTATTATTGATAAGAAAACGATCGCTGCGGTAAGCCTGGCCGCTGTTGGCCATCCCTCCGGTGCGGTTGTAAAAGTCAGTTTCTATGTCACCGATCCCGAGTATGGAATACGGAGAGTTGGTGGACTGGCTGAACAGTGTGGCAGACGACAGCAGGCAGGCCAAGAAGATAAGACCGAACGCGGTTTTCATGTATCCCATTATTTATTCACTGAAATGTAATATACGTTCAGCTGTAATTTATTTTTTGCATTGTAAGCATCCCCGATAACCAGCCTGTTCGGTTTGGAAAAACGGGAATCTGCCGGGGGGAAGAGCAACAGCCCGTCTTTGTTGATGGCGGAATTGGTGATCTCCTGGCTAAGGTAACCGGTTACATCATAGGAATAGGTGGTGTTGATGCCATAGATATAGTCGATGCTCAGGTTACCCGTTTCCGCGAAGGAATTGCCTGCAGTGGCCGACGAAAGTGAGGGCCCCGGTTCATTGCTTCCATCTGTCTGGGCAGCATAAAGGATCGACGGGAGGGGGTAGGTACCGCTGTAGCTATTGGCGATCGGCTTCACCACCAGGTCGGCCCTGATGATTTTTATAAAATCTGATCTTTCGAGCAGTTTGCGTATACTGGGAAAGCTGATTTTAAGGTACAATCCTGACAGTGTTTGCAGGTATCCCCGGTTACCCGCAGCGGTCGACAACAATTCGTTATTGACGCTATTCAGGGCGGTAAGCGGCGTGCCGGAACGGTCGGTATTCACCTGGTTAAACTGGAGCGGTTTATTATATAGCGTGAAATCGAAATACTTGTTCTGCGGCCCCACATCTGTCTGGTGATAATACAGCCGGATAACTGCGCTGTCTTTGAAACCAAAAATATTATTGCCGGTCGTGGAAGATATATTGAGGCCTTTAAAATAATCCGTGAAGAGATTTTTGTCGGTCAGCAGGGTCGACTTGGTTTTGATAAGGTTGTACAGCTCCATGCCCTTGGTGTCGGACAGCCTGATATTGGCGCTGTCGCCCGTCAGCGGACGCAATATAAAGCTTTTCGTGCCCAGGGAAGAGGAGCTCACCGGCCAGGAATCGATATTGTAAAAGGCCACCTGGTTTTCGGCGAATTTTATTTCCGACTGCAGCTGCCTGGCGGTAAGGGTGATGGGCAGGGTGGTGTCTCCATAAAAAGTACCATTGCACTTCATCAGTAAAACCAAAGAATCATACTGGGCATTATTAAGCAAATCCGTAAGGGTGGGCGGGCCCAGCTGGAGATAGGAGGTAGTGGTCGTCTTCCCGAAATACGGATCGGAATAACTCCCAGCAAGGATGGTCCCGCTCTGGGACGTAGGCACGGAATCCTTGTAAATTGTTGACACAACGGGCGCTATGGAATCCACCAGGATGATGTTGGTAATGCCGTTGTCTATATACTGCTGGCCATACTGGATAGCGGTTTTCTGGCAGCCGGTACAAAATATAAAGAGGGAAAAAATTAAAGCAGAAAGAAAAGAAAAGGTACCGGGAAATGTCCGCATCACAAAAATTTGAGCAATGTTCGCTAATGAAGTGTTACGATTTTGTTAGTAACGACCAAAGATAGTTTTAACCCGCTAAAGGAGGGTATTTTATAGACCAGTATTTTCCTTTCAATTTGTTAACAATTTCTTTCACGAAATTTAAAAGTCCCATTTGTCTATATATTTGCACTCCTTGTCCGGGATTTGACAGCAGTTTTACATTTTAACGATTCATGCAAGTACTGGACATGTTGTTTTCACACAAATACAGATACTTTTACCGCCAATAAAACAAAAATAACATTTATGATGCGTGCATTTTCTTATGTTCTGCTGTTGGGAAGTTCTTTTCTAATGCTGTATGCGTGTACTAAAAATACTACGTCCAATTCTGACCTGGTCGGAAACTGGGTACGCCGTTCGGATTTTGACGGGGTAGCAAGGAGTGAAGCGGTTTCATTTACCGTGGGTGATACGGCGTATATTGGAACGGGTTACGACGGAACGGTACGGTTGAACGATCTCTGGAAGTATGATGTGATAAATAATTACTGGATACAACGCGCTAGTCTTCCCGGAGATGCCCGCAATTCGGCTGTTGCCTTCAGCACTACCGCCAAAGGATATATCACGACCGGTTATAACGGCCTGGTCAAATTAAAAGATACCTGGGAGTTCACACCTGCCACCAATACCTGGGCTAAAAAAGCTGATTTCGGCGGAACAGCCCGCATTGACGCCGTGGCCTTCAGCATCAGTGATAAAGGATATGTAACCACCGGCAATGATGGAAATGATGTGAAAGATTTCTGGATGTACGATCCTGCTGCGGATAGCTGGACCCAGAAAGTGAGCCTTGGTGGTTCAAAACGAGAAGGGGCAGTAGCATTCGTGTATAAAAACCTGGGATACGTGGTTACGGGTATCAACAACGGTTCTCCCGTTAACGATTTCTGGATGTACGATCCGACTGCTGACAAGTGGACAGAAAAGCGTTTCATTACCAACGTAACCACGGAAACCTATGATGACGCGTATGGTACCAACCTCATCACAAGAAGCAATGCCTCAGCCTTTGTAATGGGTGCCAAAGCCTATCTATGCACCGGGGAAAATGGCAGCATCCTCAAAACCGTTTGGGAGTACGATTTTGCCGGCGATACCTGGTTACAGAAAACTCCATGGGAGGGGCTCGAAAGAACCGGCGCCGTAGGGTTTTCAGTAAAAGACCGGGGTTTCATCGTTACCGGCCGTAACAGCACCTACCGGTTTGACGATATGCGTGAGTTCCTGCCCACTGCTGTCTACAATGCAAACGACTAATACCACGACAGGATTTATAATGGCCGGGGCAGTAATCATCGCAACCCTTGCGATAATTACGCTTACCAGGCCTGCGCCAGAAGCCACGGGGAAAGATATGCTTCCCGTGGCTTTACGGCTTTTGCCCATTGACAGCGGATGGGGTTACGAAATACTGGTTGACCAAAAGATCTTTATTCACCAGGATTGTATCCCGGCCGTAGATTCTTTCCGTACGTTTAGCAGTAAGGCTGACGCGCAACGCATAGGGGAGATGGTGATGGAAAAAATAAAATCAGGTCAAAAGCCGGCTGTCACCCGCGAGGAAATTAGGGATAGCCATATCGCCTATTAACTGTAGTTTGGGGGCGACCCCTTAGCTGTTTCTCTTCACGATCTCCATTAAATGACTGCGAAAACTGTTGCCGATGGGCACGATGCGGTCGCCGATCTCCACTTCTTTCTTGGTGATGCTCTCCACGTGCTGCAAAGACACGATGTAAGAACGATGAATCCGTACAAAACGGTTGGCCGGTAACCGCTCCGCGAAAGTCTTCAGGTTCTGCAGGGTGATAATGGGTTTCGTCTTCCTGGCGGTATATACCTGCGTGTAGTCTTTGAGGCCCTCGCAAAAGATAATGTCGTCAAAATTTACTTTGATGATGCGGTATTCAGACTTGATGAAGAAAAAATGCTCATCGCGTAATTTAGTCGTTTTCCTTCCAGCCAATAAATGCAGCATGGCCTTTTGCACAGCTTCCAGGAAATGGAGGTAGTTGAGACTGTCGCCTGTTACCAGCGGGTTGTACCCGGGTTGTGGCGGCGGGTGCTTGTCACGCGGCGGTGCCAGCCAGATGATAGCCAGTGGCTTCTCCCGTTCCGTCCACTCATGCTTTACCTGGGCCGCCCACTTGATGTTCAGAAAAAGAATATCGGCTCCCCCGGCATCGGTGTGCAACAGCGTTTCTTTGAGGGAACCGGTAACGGCTTCCAGGGTAAGCGGCTGGCTCTTTTCAATGAATGCCTTCAGTTGCCGGGTGGTCTCCGGACTGTCTTTGAGCAAAATACATTTCAGGGTCATGGTGGAATGGATGAAGCAGGCCTGCCGCGGCCGCATTTGCAATATAACAGCTATTCGGCGTAAAAGGGACATTTCACCCAGGCGCCTCTGACGGATATCCCGAGGTATGGGCTGCCGCCTGGTTGCGGTGAACTTTAACAGGAAAAGCACCGTAAACAGCGCCTGCATTTTTACTTTTGTAAAGTATCGCCCGGGATACTACGATCGGCAATGAAAACTGCCCGGCAGCGTTTATTCATGATAAAACCAGTCACTATGCGCATCCTCTTCTGCTTTACCCTTTTCCTGAGCGTGGCAGCAACAGCACAGCTTAAATCGTATAAGATTGGGGTAAATGGGGATACCCTGAACCGGGTAGAGCAGGATGGAAAAAAACAAGGAAAATGGGTAGTCCGCTATGATGAAGTGCGCGGTGAGCCGGGCTTTGAAGAAGAGGGTGTTTTCCTGAACGACAGGAAGGAAGGCACCTGGCGTAAATTCACGCTGATGGGTGACCAGTTCGCCGTTGAAAACTACCGGTGGGGCTACAAAGACGGCAAATCCCAGTACTTTAATATAAATGGCGACCTGCTGAAGGAAGAAAGCTGGCGGGCCTTCAATCCCGATAAGGTGTATGATACAATCGACGTGGAGGATGTGATGAAACCCGATCATTACAATAAAGTAGTGATCAAAAACGAAGGATCATCGCTGAAACATGGCACCTGGAATTATTATGATCCTTCCTCCGGCTTCATCACGAAAACAGAGTTTTGGCGCTTGGGCAAACTGGAACAGGGCGATAAAAAAGCCAGCGTGGCAACAAAGAAGCTGGCGACAGACAGCAGTTCCGCAGCAAAAGCAAAACCGAAGGAAGTGATGGATTTTGAAAAGAAGAATGCCGGAAAAAAGAAAATTAAATACCGGGACGGCAGCACACAATAGCACGCCGGTAATTGTATCACCATCCCTTCCCGGATGGTTTTTTTCTACCCGTTTTTTATGGTACGACATCGATTAGGAATCAGGAATCGGTTACCGGAAATAAATATGGTCGTTTTCAAAAATGGAATGAAAAACGTTATAGCTTTAGCAGGGTAAGGTACAGTCGCCTGAAATAACCCAAAGACCGCCTTACATTAACCCTCCTGCTTATATGAACCAGCTGAAGCCGGGCGACTACGCCATCTTTGCGGTATATTTTATTTTCATTTGTGCTTATGGCTATTACATCTACCGGCGAAAGCAGAACCAATCCCAGGGTGCAAAGGACTTTTTCCTGGCAGAGGGATCATTATCCTGGTGGGCCATTGGCGCTTCGCTGATTGCCTCCAATATATCTGCGGAGCACTTCATCGGGATGTCCGGTTCCGGTTTTGCGCTGGGTCTTGCCATCTCCACCTATGAATGGATGTCTGCCGCCACCCTCATTATTGTAGCTGTCTTCCTGTTACCAGTCTACCTCAAAAATAAAATTTATACCATGCCGCAGTTCTTGCTGGTGCGGTATAATCACACCGTTAGTACAGTAATGGCAATCTTCTGGTTACTGGTGTACGTTTTCGTAAACCTTACCTCCATTATTTACCTCGGTGCGCTGGCTATTTCATCCGTATCCGAAATTCCTTTTTCCGTAAGTGTGGCGGCCCTGGCTTTCTTTTCCATCGTTGTAACCCTGGGCGGTATGAAAGTGATTGGTTACACGGATGTTGTGCAGGTATTTGTGCTGATGCTGGGCGGTTTAACCACTTGCTACCTGGCCCTGACGATGGTTTCCGGTCATTTTGGTTTTGGCAAGGATGCGTTCCGGGGACTGTTGTTGCTGAAACAGAAAGCACCGTCGCACTTTCACATGATCTTTAATAAATCCAACCCCTATTACAAAGACCTGCCCGGCCTGTCGGTGCTGATAGGGGGTATGTGGATCAACAACCTGGCCTACTGGGGTTGCAACCAGTATATCATCCAGCGGGCGCTGGGGGCCAACCTCAAAACAGCAAGAAGCGGGATCCTATTTGCAGGTTTTCTGAAACTGATAGTTCCCGTCTTCGCCGTGTTGCCGGGTATTGCTGCATATGTCCTCTACAATGAAGGGATGTTTACCCGCTCACTGAAAGACGCGTCGGGTGTGGTAAAACCCGATCATGCCTATCCTACCCTGCTTAATCTTTTGCCGGAAGGGTTAAAAGGGCTGGCTTTTGCAGCGCTGGTAGCCGCTGTCATTGCTTCGCTCGCGGGTAAGGCCAACAGCATCTCCACGATCTTCTCGCTCGATATTTATCGCCCCTATTTTAATAAGGATGCCAGTGAAAAAACATTGATCCGCGTAGGCAGATGGACGGTTGTCATCAGCATGGTGATTGCGGCCGTCATCGCGCCCGCCCTCACTACGCTCGACCAGGCTTACCAATTCATCCAGGAGTACGTCGGGTTTATTTCACCCGGTGTACTGGCCATATTCCTGCTCGGGATGTTCTGGAAAAGGACTAATTCCGCCGCTGCCCTTACCGGCGCGTTACTCACTATACCACTTTCTGTTGTCATTAAGTTCTTACCGGCCTGGACAAACAACTGGTTTCCGGATTATGCCTTCCTCGACCGCATGACCATTGTATTTATAATAATTGTGACCATGATGGTTATCATTACGCTCGCGGACAGGAAAACAAAAGATGCTGCGCGTGTCATTGAAGTGACACCATCCATGTTCCGGACTTCCCCGGCATTCATCGCGGGGTCGATACTGATCTGTGGTATTCTGACAGCCCTGTATATTGCCTTCTGGTAAGTATACGACTGAGCTGGAAACCCTGATGGCATCCGCTTTGTAGGTGGACCGATACATCTTTGGAGTTCTGCTTTTATCAGCTCCCGGCTATTGGTAATAATTAGATAACGTAATTATACAACTGGCTTCATATAAACCCGGCACTTTTGCCAACCATCACTACTAAAACACACTGTTATGAAAAAAAAGAATCCTCCGCACTGGCGCACTTTGCCGGACTCACCAGGCCTGTGGCGGAAGGCCGGGTATTTTCTTCCAGCACTGACGATTGCGTTTATGCTGCTGTTTGTCACTACCCGGCTGGCAGCGCAGGTCACGGTTCACGGCACTGTCCGGGATGAGAACGGCAATGGGCTGGGTTCAGTTACTGTCCTTCAGAAAAATGGCAGTGCATCAGCGCAGTCGGACAAAAGCGGCAAGTATGCTATCTCTTTATCCCAGAGTAAATCGGTGCTCACCTTTTCCCATGTAGGTTATTCCACCAAAGAGATTCCGCTGGCAGACAATCTCCTGCTGGATGTGCAATTACAACTCGCCAACAAAGTGCTCGACGACGTAGTGGTTACCGGCTATGGAAAGTCCAGTAAAAGAAATATTACCGGCGCAATCACCAGCATCAGCAGCGAAAATTTTAACCAGGCCGTCACCGGCTCACCGGCGCAGTTGCTGCAGGGAAAAGTAGCGGGACTGAACATCGCCAAAAGCGGCGATCCCAATGCCAACCCGGCTATCATTCTCCGTGGACCGTCCACGCTTCGGGATGGGGCCAATGAACCTTTTTATGTGATCGATGGCGTACCGGGTGCATCCATTGACCTGGTGGCACCTACTGATATTGAAACCATCGATGTGCTGAAGGATGCGTCGTCGACGGCCATCTATGGATCGCGGGCAGCAAATGGCGTCATTATGATTACCACCAAGCGCGCAAAGGCCGGGCAGTCGCATTTGTCTTATAATCCCTACGTAGGTTTTGAAACTGTTTCGAACCGTATCGATATGCTCACCGGTGATGAACTTCGTGCCTATCTCGCCAAAAATGGCCAAACGCTGTCGTCTGAATACGACAACAAGGGGGTAAACACCAATTGGCAGAAAGAAGTACAGCGGACGGGCGTTTCCCAGAACCATAACCTGGCATTCACCGGGGCAAAGGGCAACACGCTTTACAGCGCCAGCATCAATTACTTTGACAACGAAGGTATCATCAAGACCACTTCCCTGAAAAGGGTGATTGCGCACCTCAACCTGGAACAGAAATTTTTTAACGACCGCCTTAAACTCGGGGTCTCCCTCACAAAAAGTACCACCAACCACACGGATGTAGACCAGGGGTCGCTGTTTGGCAATATGCTAACCTATCTTCCGACCGTTAGCGTGCGGAAAACGGATGGCAGTTTTACGGAAGACTTCGCGCGCGGTGGATACCTGAATCCTGTTGGCATCATTGCCAATAATGATATTAAAGGAAAGGAAGAAAAGACCCTGCTCACGGGTCTTGCTGAAGTTAAAATCCTGAAAGGGCTCCAGTATACCCTAAGTATTTCCGATCAAACGGAAGCCATCACGCGGAATATCTATAACAACGTGTACTCTGGCCTCGCCGTGGGTGCCAACGGCAAAGCCTACCGGGGTGCGTATGAAAACCATAAACAGGTGCTGGAGTCGTATCTCAACTATGATAAAACGTTTGGTCAGCACAACATTAAATTACTCGGCGGGTATTCCTGGCAGCAGGACCGCGTGGGAGACGGGTTCGGGGTATCTACCCAGGGGTACAGCAACGATTTGCTGACCTACTATAATCTCTATGTCAGCAATCCCATCACGGTTGGAAATGTGAACTTTGATAATGCGGCGATTTCCACGCTGCGGCTCATTTCTTTTTATGGCAGGGTCAATTACCAGTTTGGTGACAAGTACCTTTTCCAGGCCTCAATCCGGGATGATGGATCCTCGGCCTTTGGTGCCAACCACCGCTGGGGGTATTTTCCCGCAGTATCTGCCGGCTGGCGCATCAGTAAAGAAGCTTTCATGGACAACGTTCATTTCTTTGACGATCTGAAACTGCGTGCCGGTTATGGCGTTTCCGGAAATTCACTGGGATTCAATGCCTTTACATCCATCCTGCGCTACGGTTCGGCCGGAAGGTATTACAGCAACGGCCAGCTGCTGACGGCGCTGGGTGTGGTACAGAATGAAAACCCGGATTTAAAATGGGAGAGCACGTCGATGACCAATATCGGGCTTGATTTTGCCATCCTCCACAACCGGGTTAGCGGTTCGCTGGATTATTATGTAAAGAATACGTCGGATTTGATTTGGGATTACCCGGTATCGACTACGCAATACTTTGTAAACATACTCACTGCCAATGTAGGGGAAGTGAGAAACACGGGTATTGAACTTACCCTTAACGCCACACCGGTGAAGTCTAAAAATTTCAGCTGGAATACCTCTTTTAACATCGCTCACAATAAAAATGAAGTGGTGTCTTTATCAAGTGATAAGTTTTCACTGTCTTCCATCCCTACCGCGTACCTCGGGGGCAAAGGGCAAACGGGAAACTGGAGCCAGGTGGTCACCCAGGGACAACCGATCGGCACCTTCGCTTTGTGGCATTATCTTGGGAAAAATGCGGCCGGAACCAGCACGTTTGAAAAAGCCGATGGTACCGTGGTAGCATCACAGCCATTGACGTCCGACTTTAAAAATCCCGGTAACGCACAACCGAAATATACTTTCGGGTGGAATAACAGCTTTACCTATAAAAGTGTTGATTTCAATTTCTTTCTCCGGGGTGTAACGGGTAACAAGATTCTCAATAATACCCTTGCCGCACTCAACAGCCCCGCTGATTCTAAAAACAACAATGTGCCCCGGTTTACCCTGGGAGAAGCATTTACCGACAACGTGGCGTACCTGACGTCTGATCGCTTCCTTGAGAACGGGTCTTATCTAAGGCTGGATAATGCCACTATCGGGTATACCCTGAAAACGGGTTCCGCTGCCATTTCCCGCCTCCGGTTTTACGTGGCAGGTACCAACCTGTTTACCGTCACCAGCTACCGCGGTATAGACCCGGAAATTAATATCGGCGGTATTACCCCGGGTATCGATAACCGGAATTTTTATCCTAAGACAAGATCGCTGATCATCGGCGCAAACCTTATATTTTAACCGTTAATTCATTCATTATGCAAAAGCTATTATTTATTGTGCTGTCTGTTGTCCTGGTTGCAGGCGCCGGCTGTACCAAGCTGGATGTTAAAGTGGAGTCACAGTACGTGAGCTCCAACTTCCCGGTAACTGCGCGGGACTATGCGGCGATTATCGGGCCGATCTACAGCCAGTTGTCTTCGAAATATGCGATCGAATATTTCAGGATGCAGGAATTGTCGACTGATGAACTCATCCTTCCCGGCCGTGACGGTAATTACGACGATGGGGGCCAGTACCGGCAGCATCACCACCATACCTGGACCAAGGATCACAGCAATGTAAAAGACGTCTGGGAATGGGGTTTTGGCGGCATCAATACCTGCAACCGCATCCTTAACATTGTTAACCAGTCGCCAACCCCCGCCACGGACCCGGCCAAACTCAGCGCCCTCGCGGAGGTGAAAGCGATGCGTGGGTTTTTCTACTTTTTAATGATGGACATCTACGGGAATGTGCCGATCGTCGACAGTTTCCCGGTGAGTGACTTGCCCTCCACGAAATCAAGAGCGGATGTATTCAAGTTCATTGAAAAGGAAATCAAGGCGGTTGTTTCCGTGTTGCCGTCAAAAAGCGGGGCCAACGCGGTGTCTACGTATGGCCACCCTACGCAGGGCATGGCTTATGCTTTGCTGGCGAAGATGTACATCAACAGTGAAGCTTATACCGGTACCCCGCGGTATGCTGATGCCGTAGCGATGTGCGACAGTGTCATTGCCAATAAGGCATATGTGCTGGATGCGAACTGGGCTTCCATATTTGCCCCGGACAACGGGCCGCAGATCACCGAAACGGTATTTGCCATTCCCTATGACCCTTTGCTGATTCCCGGGCAGCAGTTTACCCGGCATGGTATTATGGCCTATCTCTACCCGAAATACAGTGTCCCCTCCAACCTCAGTATTTCCATGAGCACTACGCCGGCTTTTTATGCGCGGTTCAACCTGCCGGGTGATGTACGCACGAACAGCTGGCTGGTGGGCAGGCAATATAACAACGACGGTACACCGTTTACACTCACGTTAAAAGCGAAAACGCTTGATGCGTCCTATCCGGGTGCTGATAAAGACACGGTCTGGCAGATGGACATCACCAAAGATATTATCATGAAAGGAACCAAGCCTTTCGACGTGGGTAATGATTACCTTGCCCGATGCATGGGTATTCGTTCAGTAAAATATTTTCCCGATCCCGCCACCACTGCGGCAACACGCATGAGTGGAAACGATGTGCCTGTTTTCCGGCTGGCAGATATTTACCTGATGAAGGCGGAAGCCATCCTGCGCGGAGGTCCGATCAGTACAGTGAACGGCGAATTGCAGACGCCGCTTCTCCTGGTTAATAAAGTGAGGGCACGTGCCAAGGCGCAACTGGCCTTGTCCATAGACCTGCCCGGGATGCTGGATGAACGTGCCAGGGAACTCTCCTGGGAAGAATGGCGCCGGAATGATTTAATCCGGTTCGGGCAATTTGAAGTGGAATATCCCATCCCCGGTGACCTCGCCGTAAGCGGTTATGTACCGGGAATGGACAAAAGCACCTTCCGGAGGATCTTCCCGGTCCCTGCCAGCGAACTGAAACTAAATCCGAAACTAACGCAGAATCCCGGCTACCAGTAAATATTGCCGGCATCAGCTTACCAGGCCGCTGTTCTTTTTAAGGACGGCGGCATTTTTGTACCGTCCCGTTAGAAGAAAAGAAAGCGAGAAAAATTTTGCCTGCGGCGATAAAAGATTCCTCATTATCGTAACGCATCCTTTTCTGCCGCCCAGAAAATAGCGTTGCGAAAGAGGGTGCTGTAAGCGGGATTGATGAACAGGCCGGGATCGTGACCCATGAAAATATAGATATTCCTGGCGGGAAAATGGTCGTTGGTCCAAACCACCGGGTGATCCCCCATCCTCACCGCTGAGGCCGGCTGGTAGCTGCGCTCACGTACCGACGCCAGCACATGCACGTTCGGGCGCGGACTTTTGTCGAACGTATAAAATTCTTCTTTTGCGATAAAGAAGCTGCCGGGTATACCTTTCATACAGGGATGGCGGGGGGCTTCATTGGTTACGGTGGCTGATACGAAACCAGGAATATAATTTTTATACCGGATGCCACCCATAAAATCCGAAAACCAGTTCCACATCGGGTAGCCGTCAAACTCGCCGAGCAGGGCGGCATGATGGAAACCGATCCATCCCCCTTTCCCTGTTTCAATATAGTTGCGGAATGCAGCGACGGCAGTATCTGTCCATCCATACAGCGGGTAGTCCAGCTGGATGAATAACCGGCACTGGTCCAGCAGCGCCGTGTTGATTGCCCTGGTGGACGTGAGATAGCGGATGGTAAAATTGCTGTCAGCCGCCAGGCTGTTCAGCCAGGATTTTGCGGCTTTCACATAATCAACATGATGCCCCCCTTCCTGGGCAAGGGCAACCACGAAAAAACGCGATGGCTGCTGAGCCGAAGAAGTTGCCGAGATCAGCGTGTAAAAGGTAAAAACCAGAAGGAGCCTGTTCATGGTTCAATATACGATGCTTTCATTTTTTTTTGCGGGACCATGGAGCGTTAAAGAACTGATAAAGCTGAAAGGCAGGGCTAGGGATAATGCTGTCCGTGGCATGGTATTCCGGCAGGTAAAGCGTTAGGGAAGGTTGACCGGCGGGATAACCCGGCCAGGCCACTATTTTTTAACCCAACCACAGTTATGTACAAAATTAAAATATTCGGAAGCGCCCAGCGGCAGCTGCTGGAGGCGGATGTCAACGAATGGCTTGGTGAGCATAAAGACATCCTGGTACATCATAGCAACCTGTCGGCCCGGCCAGAACATAGCGCGGGAAACGGGGAGCTTCATTTTTACCTGCTGTATACCGGGCCTGATGAACAGGGAGAAGAGCTGAAGGAAATGGCAGCCAGCGTTTCTGCTGACCAGTCGATAGAAGCCCGGGATATCAATCCCGAGATTTTGTTGTCGACGAGTTGAGCGTTCACTGGTTTTTCCAGGCCTTGCGCAGGAAACGCGTGAAGTTGCCATGAAAAATATTTGTGGTGTCGGCGGTGCTGTACCCACGGCGGAAGAGCAGGTCTTCCAGCTGTTGGAGATCGGCAATGCTGTCGAGGTCCGCGGGACACTGTTCTTTTCCGAAACCTCCGTCGAGGTCGGTGCCAATGCCGGCATGAAGTGTATTGCCGGCCAGCTGGCAGATGTGATCGATGTGGTTGATTAAGGTAGCTAGAGTACAGTTGGCGGAAGCCGGGGTGCTGGTGCCGCGCTGCCAGCCGGGTACCATCATCCATGCATCGAGGGCACAGCCGATGACGGCGTCTTTTTGTACCAGCGTTTTTATCTGGTCATCGCTGAACTGGCGGTCATTCGGTACCAGTGCGCGGCAATTGTTGTGACTGGCCCAGACCGGTCCGTTAAAAAGTTCCATGGCCTGCCAGAAGGCGTCGTCGCACAGGTGGGTGGCATCCAGTATAATTTGAAGAGATTCCATTTTACGGAGCAGGGCAATACCTTCCCGGGTCATTTTACCGGATGAGCCGGTCCCGTTGGCGTAGCGGCCGGGGCCGTAATGCGCCGGGCCCAGAGCGCGCAGGCCATAAGCCCAGGCGATGTCAAGGTGGTCAGGGGTAATGATGGAGTCAGCTCCTTCAAGGCTGAGGATATAGCCGACAGGCTGGCTCACCGGATTGCTGTTCCATTGCTCCAGTTGCAGGTCGAGACCGGCCAGATCGGTCACCTGCACCATTTCGCCTTTGGCTTCCATTGCCCGGTACCACGCGAGCTGGCCCTGTGTCTGGGCCCATGCCTGCTCCGGCGAATGCCAGCCAGGTCGCGGGTTGCCGACAGCTACATGGCGGGCAATCTGCGTGGCTACCACCAGGCCGATATTTCCCCGGCGTAGCGCCGGCAGGGAAACTACACCCTGTCCGCGGTCGGGCTTATCGGTCATCCCGGCCTCCCGCTCACGGATATGGGTAACCGATTGAGTAAGGTCGCGGTTCCACTCCATAGCATTCATACTTAAATCGAGGTGTGCATCGAGGATAAACATACCGGGTATTTGTATTTTTGACAGGCGGGCAGGTAAAAATAATGATCTATGGCGGAAATGAAAAAACCGTGCGCGGGGACTACTGCTGCCTGGCGCGATGCCGTACAAAAGTGCGACGCAACAGCGATCGGCGATGTGCCGCTGCCCGGTCCACCATTGACCACCGAAAAATTGATCGCGCGAAATTAATAGGGCTGGTTTTAAAGAAACGATAACTTGCGCCGGCGGCTGTGAACGGCCTTTTTTGTTGTATGCTAAAAAAAAAATTATGTACAGATTTGTATTTGTGTTCCTCCTTTTGTTGGGTAGAACGGCCGCGGCCCAGCCGGCACGGTACAGCGTTGAGAACCTCCATTCGCATAATGATTATGAAAAGTTGTTCCCGTTTCACGCTGCCTATAACCGTGGCTTCGGATCGATTGAAGCAGACATTTTTCTCTACCATGGCAGGCTGATCGTGGCGCATGATACGGTGCAGCGCGCCTGGGGAAGAACGCTGGACTCGATGTACCTGAAACCACTGGACAGTTGTATGCGGGTAAATCATGGTTACCCCTATCCGGACAGCGCCCGGTCGCTGCAATTACTGATAGATTTGAAAACGGACAGCACCGCTACGCTGGCGCAGTTGCTGAAGGAGCTGAAAAAATACCCGCGGCTTACGGCAGGTGGTAAACTGCAGGTAGTGATAACCGGGAACCGGCCCAACCCGGCGGATTTTGCGCGGTACCCGGCCTTTATCTCGTTCGACGGCGAACTGCATGTCGTCTACCCCGATAAAGCCTGCAGCCGGATCAGGATGCTGAGTGATAACTTTAAAAATTTCAGTAAATGGGATGGGCAGTCCCCACTGCCGGAAGCGGACAGCATAATCCTTGCCCATATCATTACCGGGGGGCATGCCCTGCATAAAAAAGTAAGGTTCTGGAATGCACCGGACAACCCGGCCGCCTGGAGGGTATTTATGAAACTGGGGGTCGATTACCTGAACACCGACCACATCAATGCGGCAGCGGATTTCATGGCGGCACAACCCTGACACAGGGAGGTGGCTGCCCGGCATCATATAATGCGGTTAAAGGTTACCGGTATAGGTTCCCGCCGTACTGTTTGCTGGTATCACTTTACCAGCTTCACCTGCGTTTTCCTGCCGCCATTCACCATTTCGAGGTAGTAGATACCGCGGGCAAGGCGCTGCAGGTCCGGAAGACTGATAGTATTGCGTCCCTGCTCCAGCCTCGCCTGCTGTTGCAGAACAGCTTTGCCCGTTCCGTCGAAGAGCGTGAGGACGGCTTGACCACGTACGGCCGAGCCGGCCGTAACCGTTACCTGGTTGAGAAACGGATTGGGAAAAACGATGAGCTGCTCCGCCGGCGTATTCTGTCTTACCAGTAGCGTCGGCGTGTAAGAGAAGGAGCCGTCATCCGCTACCATCTTGATCCGGTAATAGAGGGTTGAATTTTTGAGGCCGGACAGGTCATCCTGCATCGTGTAGGCCGCCTGGCCGTGATGGCTGGCATTGACAACGGCGAGTACGGTAAAATTTACCCCATCGGCACTGCGGGCTACTTCATAATTTTTCAAGCTGCTCTCCTGCTGCGGTTTCCAGGACAGGAGGGTTGTTGACGCCTGCAGGGTAGCGGTGAAGTGGCTGCCACCGACTGCGAGTAGTATATTGTAGCGAAAGGGCGTGGGTACGCCCTCACCGGCATCGTCGGAAACGCCGTTCTCGTTAACGTCAATTTTATCGGCCGTTCCATTGTTCGAGGAATCAATAACGCGCAGCAGGGTGGTGCCTGCGCCGACCTCGCCGCCAACCAGGGTAGAGTTGTAATAAACGGTGTTCTGTACCAGGTTAGTGGCACGCAGCTGCAGGCGGATGACGGCCGAGTCAGTCGCCACCGGGTAGTTGGAAATACTTTGACCGGGCAGCAGCAGCAGGGTATCCGTTACGCCGTTGTACAGCGGGTTCAGTATAAGACCTGCCGGGTTGCTGACGAAACTTGCCTGGACCGCCGAAAGATTTCCGTTTCCATACGTATTTCCAAGGTTATTGGAAACCCGCACATTGGCGAGATCGATATTGCCTTTATTTTTGATCACGACGTGGTAGATAATATCTGCTGTATTTGCATTGATAACATTTCCGCCAATTAATTCTTCCGAAGCGCCTGCACCCACATTCATGTGGGTGATATCGGCGGTAGACCGCCCCATTGGGAACGGAGCGCTGTTACTGAGCGAAGCGGTATTGATATCCCAGGTATAATAGTAGCAACCCGAGCCATCGGAACCGGCTACAAACAAGCTTCCGTCAACATACCCGATGCTGAAGCACGGATGCGGTATATCGGTCAGGTAAACCGCGACCGCATCCCCCGGTCCGTCAAAATTGATCATTTCATACAGTCGGGATGGGGTATTGCCGAAGGTCATAAATACGCGGCCGTTGGGCATAAATACCATATCGCCCCAGGACAGTGAATTAGGAGCCAGCCCGGGTGGAAAGGTTAGTGGGCGGCTGGTGCCAGCTATATCTGTACCTGTCGCCACGTCGATTCTTTTTACGGCCGCCTGCCCGGTGGAAGCATTGTAGTCATAGATAATCAGGTTGTTTCCATCCTGATCGAAGCAAAGCTGGTTAATCTGGTAACTGTAGGTATAATCGGGGAGGAGTGCCGGCTGGCAGGCCAGCAGGGAATCGAAATGATAATCCATGGCATACATCTTCGTGCTGTTGCCCGAGCTGATGTCTGCGAAATAAACCTTTTTATCCTTTGGGTTGTAGGCGGTGAAGGCATTGTAAAAGGGGACACCGTTACTGCAACTCAACAAAATGGACGGGGCACCGCTGAGGATGCCTGTGAAGAGCTGCTGTTCACCTGAAGTGCTGCTGCAGGACGGTGAGCCATGGTTGATTAGGACAGACTTTAACGACTGCTGTGCCCGGAGATCAGATCTGCTCAACAGGAATAAAATGATAGTGATAAACTGTAAAAAGGTACGGGTAGTTTTCATCTTGCTTTTTTTCTGTGACCACTTGTATCGGTTTTAGGGTTGGATTTTTTTCATAAGCCCGGGGACTCCACCGGCCTGTGCTGATAGTGACTACAAATTTACCCTTAGGGAACAAACCGGTCAAGTGTCGGCACCGTTTTGGCCTCGTATTTTCGGTCGCCGGCGTTTTGTGGCAGCCGGGTGGGGAAAAAATCGACGAACGGCCGCCTTTTGCCGTTGAATGGAAAAAGTGGGGATAACGAAGCCTTCAAAAAAATTACGGGTACAGTATGGCGTTAGGATCGCTCATGAATATTTCTTGGCAGCCCATCAAAAAGCCGGGCAGCTGCCCGGCGATAAGATGAGTCGTTTCAACGACCAGTTATTGATTTTTTTTGTCCTTTTTGCCAAAGAGCCGTCCGAAGAACCCGCGTTTCTTCTTTTCATTGTTTGCCTCCTGCTTATCGGCCGGGGGTTCGTCTTTTTTTGCAGGTTTGGCTGCTTCATTCAGGATTTTTTTCTCATCCGGGGACAGCCTGGATTCTACAGGTACATGGTTGGTATCGCGGTCGAAGTTGATATAATCATTGGCTGCACCATTGCCCTGGTCGGACCCTTCTGCACCGGGCTGCAGGCTTTTATCAATGGAGTTGTCATAATCGCGGATAGCTTGGATATTCATATTCTCGGGCTGTTGAAAGCGGGCATCGCGGGTAATGCCGAGGGTTTTATCGGCATACACTTTTTTAAAGAAATATTCCCAGATGGGCATCGCGGCGCGTCCGCCGAAGCCGAGCCCGCTTTCCAGCCGAATAAACCGGTCGTCGCAACCGATCCAGGTACCGGCGAGGAGTTGAGGGGTGTAGCCGAGAAACCAGGCATCAGAGTTGTCGTTGGTCGTACCCGTTTTGCCGCCCATTTCTGCTGCCCCGAGGCGGTTGCGCAGCCCTGCGGCCGTACCGAAGTCGACCGGCCCCTGCATCATCCTGACCATGGTGTAAGCGGCCTGTTCGCTGATGACCTGTTTCATGGAGGTCTCAAACCTTTCCAGCACATTGCCATTTTTATCTTCTATGCGAAGCATGGTAAGCGGATGCGTATTGATGCCACGGTTTGGAAACATGGTGTAGCCGGACAGCATTTCATACATCGAGAGATCACAGGCCCCGAGTGCCATGGACGGGTAGGGTTCTACCGGCGTGGGAATATTGATTTGTTTCAGGAAGTTGGCGAAGCGTTGTGGCGTTACCTGTTTCATGATATAGGCCGATGCGCAGTTGAGTGACCAGGTGAGTGCAGTGGCCATGGTGACCACCGGGGGCAGATTGCCGCAGAGTCCCCTGGCCGGCACCATCCCGAAGCCGGGAAAATTCTGCGCCTGATTCTCCACCGGCGTTTCCGGCGTAAAGCCGGCTTCCTCTATCGCTTCACAATACAGAAATGGTTTGATGGACGATCCGACCTGCCGTTTCGTATCGATATTGACATGGTCGTACTTGTAGGTTTTAAAATCGATTCCGCCCACCCAGGCTTTTACTTCACCGGTAATGGGATCCATCACCATAAAGGAAGTCTGCAGCATCTGCTGGTTGTATTTGATGGAATCATACGGCGTCATGAGAGTATCCTTTTCTCGTTGTGCGTTCCATGCAAATACCTTCATCTGTGTTTTTACATGAAAAGATTTTTTGATTTCATCATCGGGGATGCCTTCATCTTTCATGCTTTTCCAGCGGTCGCTGTTTTTCATGGCCGCCTGCAGAATATTTTCATGCTCCTTCCACACTTTGCCCGTTCTGAGCGAGCTTTGGCTGTTGAGCACTTTTTGCAGGGTAGGCATATGGGTGGCCACGGCCTCTTCGGCATAGAGTTGCATACGGGGGCTGATGGTTGTATAAATTTTCAGGCCGTCCCGGTAAATGTCGTAGGGCTTATTGGTAGCGGGGTTGATATGATTTTTGCACCAGCTCTTTACGTCCCCCCGCAGCTGTTCGCGGAAATAGGGGGCGAGGCCTGCGTTCTCGTCCATTTTTTTATACCGGAGCGGGATCGGTTTTGCTTTTAGCCGGGCAGCCTCTTCCCCGGACAGGACGTCGTTTTTCACCATCTGGTCGATCACCGTATTTTTCCTGTTGAAGGCGGCCAGCGGGTGGGTACGGGGGTTGTAGATGCTGTTGCCTTTCAGCATACCAATGAGTACTGCTGCTTCATCAACGGAAAGACGATCGGGTTCTTTCTGAAAAAATGCGAGTGAAGCGTTGCGAATCCCATAGACATTGTCACCGAAGGGCACAACGTTCAGGTAGAGTGCGAGTATTTCTTCCTTGGTAAAATTGCGCTCAAGCTTCACCGCTATAATCAGCTCCTTAAATTTTTCGAGAATGCGGTGGAAGAGGTTTTTAGATCCCTGCCCCAGCATATTTTTAGCCAGCTGCTGCGTGATGGTGCTGGCACCGCCATCGTTACCGAGGTGCACCACGGCGCGGATTAGTCCTTTGGCGTCAATGCCGGAATGGTCATAAAACCGGACATCTTCTGTTGAAATGAGGGCATCTACCACGTGTTTGGAAATATCCCCGTACCGCACGTTGCTCCGGTTACCGCGGTCGAGATAATATTTGCCCATCAGGGTGCCATCGTTGGCATAGATTTCGGTAGCCTGCAACACGGAGGGGTTTTCCAGTTCCTCCAACGACGGCATTTCACCGAAAAGGCCGTAGTTCAGCAGAACAATAAACAAGATAAACAGTCCCACGCCCATACCGACGATGGCCCAGAAAACACGCACCGTATTTTTCATATATAATAATAAAAGATAATGCCGTGAGTGCAAAAATCCTACCCGAAAATAGCAAATTAGCCCGCAGCAGGAAATAAAGTATTCTTAATTACGTGATTTCGGCCGCCACGCTATTGTGCCACCGGACGGTCCTTGAACAGGGCAGGATGGAGTAGAAAATATTGTTGGGGTGTGTGGCTGTCAGCAAATAGCAGCTACTTGAAAGCATCTTTGTATTGCCGGATAAGAAATTTCTTATAGGCAGGAATATCCTTAGTGTTTTTCAGCACATCAAGATTGGCTTCCGTGATGATGATGAATGAATATTTGGCCGCTGGCATCCAGGGTATGATTTCGGTTGGCGCGAGGGGCTTTGTTTTATCGAGGTAACTAATTGCAGCCGCTGCGTTGGTAAATGTACCCATGAGCACAAAACGGGTGGTGTCTGTCAGCGGCAATGGGGTGATCGTAATCGACTGGTTATAGAATTTTTCCTTGTTGTACCGGTTGAAGGCGTTCCCGGCTTCGCCGACATAAACGGGGTCTACCTTGTTCATAACAAGCACGACATAGTGTGGCTGATCGGGTGTTGCCGTAAATCCATTGTCTGCCGGTGATGCAGGCACGGTTTTCCTTAGCACGGAAGTCGTGTCGTTTACCGGCTTCACAGGATGTATCGCAACGGATTTTTGCGCCGCTGTGGTATCCTTTTGAGGCGAAACGGGAGGGGGCACGGTCTTCCCCTGCTGGCTGACAGGAACCGGAGTCCTGGCTACCGCGGCCGGCGCCGCCGGTGACAGTGTAACAACACTGTCGTCTGGTAAACGTTCCACTTTCAAATTGGTCAGGTATTCTTCTATCTGTTTGCGGCGGCCCAGTACGTCGATCAGGGTTTTTGCTTTGGCGGCCATCGGGCTGGCGGGGAAGAACGTGATGATATTATTCAGCACCAGCCGGGCAGCCGAGTCATAACGGGAATGAATGTCGTAGACCGCTTCTATATACAACAGCTGCGGCGTCCAGTAATAATTTCCGTACAGGCTGTCGGCAGACTTTTTCTTTTGTACGGCCTCCGAAAAGTTACCTTCAATAAACAGGTTGTAAATCTGGTTGTATACCGGTCCGCCTTCCTTTTTGCGACCCGAATCTACTGCCGCTGGATGCGCTGCGATGGCGGCGAGTTTGCTGTTGGGAAACTCCTGCTGCAGGCGGTTTTGTATGACTACCATTTTGGCCGTTTCCCCTGTTTTTTTATAACAGTAAAACAGGTTGAACAACGTGTTTTCTTCCCCGGCAGCATGCGGGAAGGTGCTGAGCAACCCTTCATACAACACGATGGCGTCAGGATATGCTTCCAGGTAATCCTGTAAGGCTTTCGCCATATCATAGCGGGCATGGAGGACCGAATCCTGGGACACCCTCATTTTTTCCGGTGTCAGCGGCAGGTTCTCACTGAGCGCATCGAGGCTAAGGGGTTTCGAAATGGCCGGCTGACCATTGAGGTTAACGGGGTTATTGGGATCGGAGGGGTTATTGCGGAGCGCTGCACCCTGTGGTTTGATTGCTGCGGCGCGTTGCCAGTTGTCGGCATTCGGCCGGCTTCCCCAGAGGCTTTTGAACGTGGTATAGCCCTTCGATTTTAATGCCGTATTGGAGAAATACCAGTCACTGCTGCCGCTGCTGCTGCTGTTAAAAAGATCAGCCGGTGGCGCGGTACTGCTGTTCCCTGCAAAGCCCTGGCTGCTGTTCCCGAAACTGACATCGTCTTCTTTCAGTCCCTGTTGCTTCCTTAACTGGCGCAGCAGTTTTTTGATGTAGGCCGTGCGTTCTGCCTCGGGCATAGCGGCTATTTTCTGCAGGCTGTCCTGCCGGTTGATCACTTCCTGGCGGGAGCCAATAATGGTGAGGGCTGCTTTCCTGCTTTTATACTGGTCTGCATCCTCCGGCAGGATCATACTAATGTCTGTACTGTCATAATCATTCCTCGCCGCGATATAGTTTCTGTCGGCCAATTCGAGGTTGGCGAGCGCGAGGTAAGAGCGGCTTTTCTGCGGCAGGTTGCCGGCATTGTACCGGATACTTTTTGCGAGAAAATTTTTGGCAGCGGCGGTCTGGTGGCGATCGAGTTCAATCTGGGCGGCCGTATAGAAAATGATGTCACGGTAGATTATATATTTATCCCGTTTTCCCATCTTGGCCAATGCATCGACGGCAGCCTGGATGGCTTTGTCGTCGTTCCCTTCTCCCTGCCTGATGGAGTTAAGCAGTCCGTATACCTCCATGACCGGGTTGATGGTATGTTTGACTACCCGTTCATAAAATTCTTTTGCGTCATTGTGTTTGCCGGCAGCCTCGTAACACTGGGCGGTGAGGTATTCACGGCGCGCTGTTTCTTCCCGGTTGGCGTCGGTTCCGGGCGAGCGCAGCAGGTAGATGGCGGTGCTGTCCCAGTTTTGTTCTTTGTAGAAATACCAGGCCTGTGCCTGGTTAAGTTCGTCGCTCAGCCGGCCTGGAAAGATAGGGTCGCTTTTTAGTATCTGCATCAGGCTCCGCGCTTCAGGCAGGGCATCCAGTGCGAGGTAGGTATTCACCTGCCACAGCAGGGATTCATTCCGGCTGGGAGCCCGGGAAAGCAGTTTGGCGGCGATATTTCTTTTCTCGCTCGTGGAAATGGTAAACGCATTGCCGCCCTCGTTGCTGTTACTGCCGATGACCTTATCGTACCCGTCTTTTTCCTTGGGTGAAAAAGCATAGTTGAGGTATTGGAAGGTGAGGTAGGCTGAGTCAAAATCTTTTTTGTAATAATAGGCCTTACCCATGAGCAGGTAGAGGTTGTCGACCCAGTTGTTTCGCAGGTCGTGCAGCAGTATGCCGGCGGTGGCTTTGTAGATGACCGAATCCAGGTCGTTTTTAAAGCGGGCAGTTTCATCTACGTTGTAATTATGGAAGGAAAGGAGTTTCGTGTAGTCATCCCGGTGAGCCGATTTTGCCCGGTCGACCACTTCCTTCATCTTTTCATTGGCATTGAAGTAAAAGTTGTAGTGCGTGGTGGTATTCTGCATGAAACGGCGCGGAATGGTAAACTTTTTATCTCCGGTCTTTTCTGATCGCAGCTGCCTGTTTTCGTATTTTTTCGGATGCGGCAAATCAAAGCTGAGCCCGCCCGCCTGTGGATGGGCCGGGGGCAGAATAAAGTAGAACAGGAGCACGGTGGTTAGCCGTATCAGGGACTTATCGATCATTGCGCCGCAAACTAACTGCTTATTAACTGGTTTTCAGCAAATTTATTGTGAAAATTTGATGTGCAGCCGCCTGCGGGCCAATGTACGACAACGATTAATTTAACGACCGGAAGCGTGCCGGTTGCACGGGAGGGGCGCAGCCTAAACCGGCCATTGTCGGTTTTCTGGTTAACTTTACGCAATACCTCCATTATGGCTAAATTTTTCGATGCCGATGACACCCTCAAACGGCTGCGTAACCGGTACCGGCTGGTGGTGATGAACGACGATACCTACGAGGAAGTGGTCACGTTCAAACTGTCGCGGATGAGCGTATATATCCTGCTGAGCACCATTTTCGTAGTGCTGACCGGTCTCACCGTAGCCCTCATCGTATTTACCCCGCTGAAGTTATACATACCCGGTTATGGAGATGTGAATAATACCCGGGAGCTCCGTGAACTAAAACTGCGTACGGATTCGTTAGAGCATGCGGTACGGTACAAAGATGAGTACCTGCAGAACATCCGGGGGGTATTACAGGGCAATGTTTCGGTGAAACCCGATACGGCCGCCCTCAACCTGCCGACGCCGGAAAAAATTAACGATTAAAAATCCAATACCATGTTCAAAGGAAAATCCAATTCAGAATTTCTCGCAGAAACCAGCGGAAACAATGCGGCCAGCCTGATTAGTGCCGGTACTACTCTTACCGGTGATTTGCAGTCGACCGCCGACCTGCGTATCGACGGTACGCTGGTCGGGAATATCATCAGTACGGCTAAAGTGATTATTGGCGCCAACGGCGTGGTGCAGGGAGATATCAACGGGCAGCTGGCTGATATTATGGGCAAGGTTACGGGATCCGTGAAAGTAAAGGAATTGCTCCAGCTGAAGGGCAGCGCCGAGATCAAGGGCAATATTCACGCCGGGCGGCTGCAGGTGGAACCTACCGCGACTTTCAACGGCGAATGCCACATGAATACTGCATCTCCTGATAAAAAAGCGGTGGAGAAACAGGCCGAAAAACAACACATTGCAACCGTCCAGTAACAACAACAATAAAGATTTAATGCGTTACGCCGGCCTGGCCACGCAAATGCTGGCCGGACTGGGCGTAGCTGTTTTTGCCGGCCTCAAATCCGATAAGTGGCTGAAGCTTTCTTTTCCCTTATTGTCCTGGTTGCTACCTTTGCTGGTACTGGGCGGTATCCTCTACCGGATAATAAAAGACACCAGCCCGGGGAAGAAATGAGCGCAGACAAGCAACGGTTTAAGGCCACGTTACCCCTCTATATTTTATTTTTGATCGTCAACGCTGTACTCTGGCTGCTGCCGGGCAGGCTGGCCGCACTGGGGCTATCGGTTACGGTGGTAATGGCAGGAAATGCCCTGCTTTTCCTGGTCAGCCTGGCCTCTCTTTTTCTTTACCAGCGTGCTATGCTGCATCCCGCCACGATTGGATTTCTGAAGAATACATACAGCGGATTATTCCTGAAGCTGCTGGTCTGCCTGTTTGCGGTAGTTACTTATATCGGTATTGGTAAGCGCCAGGTAAACAAGCCTGCTATTCTAACCTGCGTGGGCTTATACTTTATCTATTCCCTGCTGGAAATGCGCGGCCTGCTGCAGTGGAACAAATCCCGCAATAATGCCTAAGGAAGAGTTTCCGCTTGCTTACCTGCAGCATTATATCCCGGCGCCTGCGGCCGCGCCCGTGCTGGCGCTGTTGGAACATTACCGGGTGCAGCTGACGATCACCCGGGAACGTAAAACGGTGCTGGGCGATTACCGGCATGCGCACCGGGGCGAAGGCCATCGGATCAGCGTCAACGGTAACCTCAACCGCTATTCATTTTTAATTACGCTGATTCATGAGCTCGCCCACCTGGTCACTTTCCTTCAATTCGGAAACCGGGTAAATGCACATGGCAAAGAATGGAAGCAGCTGTATAAAATGTTGCTGGTCGATTTCCTCCAGCCTGAAATTTTTCCTCCCGATGTGATTGCTGCGCTGCGGGCTTCCCTGCATAACCTGCCTGCGAGCAGTTGTGCGGATGAGCCGCTGATGCGGGTGCTCCGGGCTTACGACCGGAAAAAGGACGGCAGCCTGCTGGTAGAGGAGCTGCCGCCGGGTGCGCTGTTCTCGCTCCAGGACGGGACCGTTTTTAAGAAAGGAAACCGGCTCCGCAAACGCTTCCAGTGCGTGGAGATAAAGACGGGCAAACTGTACCTGTTCAGCCCCATTTATGAAGTGATGCCCGCTTCCTGATCCCCCAAATTTCCTGCCCGGCAAAAAGGCGGATGACGTACCTTGTGGTACTGCGTCAAAACGCGGCTGTTTATGGCCAAGAAAATTTTATTGTTATGCCTTGTTACTCTCCTGGCGGTGGCCGGTTGCTTTTCCCAGACGGAAAAAGGAGACTGGCTGGTGGGCGGTAATATGACCATCAATACCACGAGCAACAACAGCGCTTTTACACTGCAGCCCAATGCCGGGTATTTTTTCGCTAATAATTTTGCAGCTGGTGCTGACCTTGCCCTCAATTTCAGTAAGACCGGAAATGTGAAGACATCAGCAGAATCAGCGGGCCCCTTTGCCCGTTATTATTTCAATCTGCACCAGTCGCCCTTTAAACCTTTCGTGGTTGCCGAGTATGCGATTGGTAACCTGGTTACTAGACTGCCCGATTCAAAAAGCTCCAATACCTTCAGTAATTTTTTCCTCGGTGCGGGCGGCGCTTTTTTTATCAATTCCAATGTAGCGCTGGAAGCGGTGGCCGGTTATAACCACAGCAAGGTTCAGGGACAGGATCCGCAAAACGGGTTTGTGTTTAAGGTTGGGTTCCAGGTACACCTCCTGAGTGCCGAAGTGCAGAAAGCGACGGGCCGGTAGCCTTGTTTGACGGGTGATACCTGACGTTTCAATCCAAATCCATACTCATCCACACTTCGCAGCCGAAGTGACCGGTATTGCCCATGGGCCCGTCCAGGCCCGTAAATCCAAACTGCTCGTACACACGAACAGCCTGCTTTAGTTCGGGCATGGTTTCCAGGTAGATTTTATGGTAGTTGCCGGCCCGCGCCCAATCCAGGCAACGGCTGATGAGATTCCTGCCGAGACCCATGCCGCGGGCTGCGGGGTGCAGGTACATTTTCACCAGTTCGCACACGCCGGGGGGAAGCCCTTCACTGGGGAAGATGCCCGCTCCGCCCAGGAGCCTGCCCTCTTGTTCCGCAACCAGGTAAACAGAACCGGGCCGTCGGAACAATTCAAATAAAGCATCGGTGGTAGGATCGTAATAAACCGTTCCGGGTTTGTTGGCACCAAATTCTGCCAGGGCATTGCGGATGATAACGGCCAGGGGTTTGTTGTCAGCTGGCGTAATGGGCCGAATGGTAATGGCGCTGGCGGTAGTCATGCGGCAAAATTAATACGCGCAGCGTTTCGTTCTAAGCCGGTGACAAAAATTGTTACTCAGGCAAACATGGCGGCGATGGCGTAGAAAATAGTATAGGTAAGTGCAAGAAAAAAGAAAAACAGTTTGGTTGGATTTTTCATAAAGGATTTTAATTGAAGGTGGTGCGGGTTGAAAACGCAGCCGGCATAAAAATATTTTGTTTTATGCCTAATCAATTTGGATGCCAGAGGCTGGCGGCGGGCCGCTGCCGGTATGATTTTCGAATTATTTATGAAGCCGCGCATCAATACCATGGCGGAAGGGCGAACACCGTTGTGCCCGGAATCGCGTAACAGACCTGGCGCGACTGGAAGATGGTTAAAGGTATTTACCGGTGATGATTGCAAGGTGATGCTGTACGTGACCCGCCAGGATGAAGCCGAGGGCGAGGGCGTTTACGGGACGGTCGTTGCTGGTGCCCTGGAAAAGCAGCTGATCCTCCGTAAAACTCGCAAAGAGCATTTCCGAGGCTGTTCTCACGGCGCGGAACTCCGCCAGCAGGTCATTCCACGGCCGCTTGTTTTTATTGGCGGCTGCAGCCCAATGTTCCTCGTCGAAGCCGGCGAGGGGAGTAGGGTCCAGGCGTGCCATGCGGAGTGCCCGGTAGGTAAAAACGCGCTCGGCATCGATGAGGTGCTGCAACAGTTCAGCGAGGGTCCATTTGCCGGGAGCATAGGCGAATTGCTGTTTACCAGCCGGGACATTCGACAATACCCGGTTAAACGCCTGCGTATTGGCGCGGATAGCCTCCAGCATATTCCCGGCGGGGGCCTTTTCGATATAATTGAGGAACGGGCCCGATGCAATGATGCCTTCTTTGCCTGTCATTTTTTTACTGCAAAGCTAAAGCGCCCGGCGGATATTCCGCCGGTGATTTTTTGCTTCGCCGATGCGTTGCTGCTGTACAAGGGAGTGACACCACTGCGGCTGACCAGGGTGCTGCTGCCGGCTCAAAAAAAAGCTCCCGTTTACAGGAGCTCTTATTACGACGTGTTCGGGTCGTTATCCTTTACTTTCTTTTTTCAGGGTTGATTTAGGCAGCTTTTTTGCAGGAGGCGCACCAGATGTAAGCGTAGCTGCTACCTTCGCGGCTTCGTAGGCATTGAGCAGGCCGCCGGTCTTGCAGAGCGTAGATAAATCAACCAGGTTTTCCGCGCCCGGTTTTTTTACTTTAACGCCGGGATTGACCGCCGACTGCTCCAGGCAGTATTTAAGTTGCTGGGCCGTAAGTGTTGGAAAATATTCCAGCAGGAAGGCTGCGGTGCCCACCACGATAGGCGACGAAAAGCTGGTTCCCTGGGAGGTGCTGTACGTATTGCCACCGGGAGAAGTGCTGTAGATTTTCACGCCGGGTGCGAAGAGATCCACATTCTTTTTTCCATAGTTGGAGAAGGAGGCCACGAGCCCGCCTTCATTGGCATCGCTGGGATCGCCGCTTGCCCCGACAGTGATGTAATTGGCGGCGGTGGTATGGTCTGCCCGGAGACGCGGGTTGGGGAAATTGTCAGCGGTATCTACGTTTTCTGAACTGTTGCCGGCAGCCTGAACCAGCAGCACACCTTTGCTTTCGGCATATTTAACCGCTTCATCCACCCATTTTTTATCGGGAGAAAAGCTTTTTCCAAAACTCATGTTTACAATGCTGGCGCCGTTGTCGGTAGCATAGCGGATGGCGAGGGCGATATCTTTATCGTGCTCATCACCATCCGGAACCGCGCGGATCATCATGATGCGGACATTATCCGCTATCCCGTTTACGCCGATGTTGTTGTTGCGGTTAGCGCCGATGATCCCGGATACGAAAGTGCCGTGAAATGGGGTGCCCGCCATCACGTCGGGGTTGCCATAATATTTGTCGTTGATGTCATTCTCGTTGTCTTTAACGATTTCACCCCGGTAATTTTCCGGTGCTTTACCTGCGGCCTCTTTTTTTCTTACCTGGCCGGTGACATATTCCTTAAATCCATCAGACAGGTCTTTGTTGGTGGTGGTCATATCGCTTTTGGTAGCCTGGAAGAGGTACAGGTAACCGCTGCGGGCTTTAGATTCTTCCGGTGATTTGGGAATGAAGGCCTGCAGTTCTGCCCCGGTAAATTCTTTTTTACCCAGGTAGCCCTGCATAAGGCTGTCACTTTTAAGCGTGGACTCCAGGGCCCGCTGGAGAAATACGAGGTCTACCTGCTGGCTGCCCTCGTCGTCGCCACCTTCGATGTTTACCCTTGCTTTCTTCCACATGCCGTATTGTTCTTTGTCATCGCTGCTCATGGTGGTCGTGTCTACCTGTTTGCCGCTGTACAGCTCTTTGAAGCGGTAGTAAACGCGGGCGCCCTCGTAAGAATCTTCTTTTACATTGCGGCCATCTTTTCCGCCCAGGAAGTTCCAGCCATACACGTCGTCAATATAACCGTTGTGATCATCGTCGATCCCGTTGCCGGGTATCTCACCGGGATTGGTCCACAGGATGCCTTTCAGATCTTCATGCAGGGTATCGACACCGGAGTCGATGACCGCTACGATGACGGTTTTGCTCTTTAATTTTTTAGCGTGTACAAAGTCGTACGCCTTGTCCAGGCTGATGCCGTAGTAGCCATCGTTCTCGTGATCGAGCAGGTGCCAGCCTTTCGGTAAACTTTTAAAGCCCGTACCCTGGGCAAAGCCCTGCTGCCCGGCTATTACAAGAAAAAGCGCGGCACATAGTTTCAGCATTATTTTCATCAATGGTAATGTTTAATATGTAAGAATTAAAGTAGCCTGTAAAAATAGAAAAAACAATGTTACACAGTTGTAAAAAAAGCCGGTGCCGGTCCGCCGCGCTGCTTTAAGCCGGAGGATTTGGGAAAATCTTGTGAAAGCCCGGTGACCTGTGGAAGAAAGAACCGGGAAAACGACAAAGACCCGCAACAGGCGGGCCTTTGTAAGAAAGTAATTTTATTTAAGTTTCAGTTCTACGCGCCGGTTCTTTTTCCTGCCTTCCGTGGTGTCGTTGCCGGCAACCGGGTTGGCACGTCCGTATCCTTTTGTAACGATGCGATCGGGGCTAATGTCTTTTGATACCAGGTAGTCTTTTACCGCCCGGGCCCGTTTGTCCGACACCGAAAGATTGATGGCTTCGCTGCCGGTGTTGTCGGTATAGCCAGCCACTTCCAGGGTAAGCCGGGGATTATCGGTGAGTATCGTTACCACGGCATTGAGTGACGCGAAAGAGGTGGGCAATAACTCCGCGCTGTTGCTGGCGAAGAAAATGTTCCGAGCCGCAAAATTTACTTGTTTACGGATTTCTTCTTTGATAACGGGGCAGCCTGCATTGTCAGCGGTTCCGGGCTGGTCGGGGCACTTATCGGCTTCATCGCTGATGCCATCATGGTCTTTATCCGGAACGGGGCAGCCTTTGTATTTCAGCAGGCCGGCTACCGTGGGGCAGCTGTCTTCCTCGTCGTTGATTCCATCGTGATCGGTATCCGGGATGGGGCATCCGTTGTATTTGGGAAGCCCGGCAACGGTTGGGCATTTGTCCGCTTCATCGTTAATGCCATCCTGATCCGTATCGGGTACCGGGCATCCTGAATATTTTACAGTACCCGCGATGTCGGGGCATTTATCGGCTTTATCGGCGATGCCGTCGCCGTCTTTGTCGGGGCAACCTTTCGTAATGGATGCGCCAGCCTGGAGCGGGCAGGCATCCTGATCGTCCGGTATCCCGTCTTTATCGCGGTCCCGGATTACGATTGCTTCTTTGGTCTGGCCAAGCCAGATGCCGAGAGATGCGCCAATAACACGGTGATGAAAAGTTCCGGTGTAGGCGGCGGTATAGAGGTTATCGAGTCCCTGGCTGAGGAATCCGGATAGGGTGACGTTGCCGAATTCGAACCCGGCCCTGCCGTTTACCCCATAGCCGAACGTGCTGTATCCATTTTCTTTTTTACCGACTTCCAGGGTTTCCGTGCTGTTGGTCACTTTATTGCTGCTTTGTGTGCTGCTGGAAAACTGGTCGTTTTCATTGACGGTACTCTTTCCGCTGTAAAACAGCGACAGGTAAGGACCTGCTGCCAGCAGGAAACTGCTTGTTTTTTTGCGGTTAAGGGGAAGCTTCACCGCAAAGTTCAGCGGGATGTCGATGTATTGTATCGCCAGCTGCCGGTTGCTGTAATAACTATTGAAAGTATCCAGGGAACTGTATTGATAAGATTTGAGGTAGTTCCTGCCTTTCTGGGTGTAGAGCACTGCCGGCTCAAAGAAGAACCGGCCAGTTGTTCCGACAGGAATTTCGGACACGATACCGATATGAAAACCACTCTTGCTGCTGTAATACGGACCTGATGCCGTATCCCAGCCGGGGAGGCTGTTTTTTTCATTGATGCTGGCCGACTGCGGGCCGCCCATCAACCCGATTTTTACCTGGGCAGATGCGGCAGTCATGAAAAAAAGAAAGGAAAGCAAAAAGCAGTTTTTTGCCATAGGATATTTGTTTTACAACACTTTAGTCAGGGTTAATCAACGCATTTTGGGGGCTTTTATTTTACCCTTTGGTGTGTCGTTCTTTAAACGGTGAATTTAATACCCTGGGCAAGGGGAAGCTGGTTGCTGTAATTGATGGTGTTGGTCTGGCGTCGCATGTAAATCTTCCAGGCATCGCTGCCGCTTTCCCGTCCGCCTCCCGTTTCTTTTTCTCCCCCGAACGCGCCCCCGATTTCGGCGCCGCTGGTGCCGATGTTCACGTTGGCGATGCCACAGTCGCTCCCGTTCTGCGAAAGGAACAGCTCTGCCTCGCGTAGGTTGTTGGTTATGATGGCTGACGAAAGGCCCTGGGGAACTTCATTCTGGATGGCGATTGCTTCTTCCAGGGTACGGTACCGGGTGAGGTAAAGAATGGGGGCAAAGGTTTCCTGCTGTACCACGGGGAGGTCGTGTGCCACTTCGGCCACGCAGGGCTGTACATAACAGCCGCTTTCGTAACCCGGTCCGGCGAGCACTTTACCCTCCACGACAAATTTTCCTCCCTGGGCTTTTACGATTTCTATGGCAGCCGAGTAAGCCGCTACCGCATCCTGGTCGATCAGCGGCCCCACGTGGTTACCGGGTTCCAGCGGGTTGCCGATTTTCAGCTGCCCGTAGGCGTGAACCAGGCGGTCCCGGAAACTGTCGTATACCGATTCGTGGATGATAAGGCGCCGGGTGGTCGTACAACGTTGCCCGGCGGTGCCCACAGCACCAAATACGCAGCCGGTGAGGGCGATGCCCTGGTCTGCATCGGGTGTAATGATGATGGCATTATTGCCTCCCAGTTCCAGGAGGCTTTTGCCGAGGCGTGCAGCGACCGCCGTACTAACGGCCTTGCCCATGCGCGTTGAGCCGGTGGCCGAAATGAGGGGGATCCGGTTATCCGCGCTGAGCCACTGGCCAACATCACTGCGGCCATTGACGAGGCTGCTGACGCCCTCAGGTACGCCGTTATCCCGGAAGACTTTCGCGGTCAGCAATTGGCAGGCAACAGCGCAAAGCGGTGTTTTTTCGCTGGGCTTCCAGATGGTGACGTTGCCGCAGACCCAGGCCAGCATGCTGTTCCAGCTCCAGACGGCTACGGGGACATTGAATGCGGAAATGATGCCTACGAGGCCAAGCGGGTGGTATTGATCATACATGCGGTGGCCGGGACGTTCACTATGCAGGGTAACGCCATGCAGCTGTCTCGAGAGGCCCACCGCGAAATCGCAGATGTCGATCATCTCCTGCACTTCGCCCCATCCCTCCTGCAGGCTTTTACCCATTTCCGTTGAGACGAGCCTGCCGAGCTGATCTTTTTCGCGCCGCAGCGCATCGCCGATTTGACGTACCACGTCGCCACGCTTCGGCGCAGGCCATTGCCGCCAGCTGAGAAATGCTTCCTGCGCTTTTGCCACCACGCGATCGTAGGAGGCCCGGCCGGTGAGCGACACTTCACCCAGCAGGCTGCCATCCACCGGGGAATGGGAAGCCAGCCATTCTTCAGCATCGAGCCAGGTATCGCCGGTAGAAGTTCCGGGCTGTCTGTCCTTCAGCCCCAGGGCTGCAGTAAAACTGTTGTTCATGGTACATTGCTTATGGCTGCAAGATAACTAAAAGCCCGGCAGCGGCTTTTCCCTTACGGGCACTGCCGCCCGGTTGAAAATTTAAACGCTTTGTAAATTGATCTTATATTTAAGGGCAGCAAACCGCCGCGGTATTCTATGGTGAAACCAGGATGCTGAAAAAAAATTGATTGCTTATGCAGTTGAAAAAGCCGTCCCTTACGTTCTGGCAGATCGTTAATATGAATGTTGGTTTTTTCGGCATTCAGTACAGTTTCGGATTACAGCAGACTGCTATCAACCCGCTTTATACATTCCTCCATGCAAAACCGGAAAGCCTGCCCCTCCTCAACCTGGCCGGGCCGATGACGGGATTACTGATACAACCGCTTATCGGGGCAATCACTGACAAAACCTGGCATCCGAGGTTTGGCCGCCGTAAACCCTTTTTCCTGGTAGGCGCTATTTTCTGCAGTCTCTGTCTTTTTGCGTTTCCCTTCAGCAGCGCCCTGTGGATGGCTGTGGGCCTGTTGTGGATCCTGGATGCGGCGAACAATACCGCCATGGAACCTTACCGCGCCTTTATTGCCGATAAACTGCCGGCGGAACAGCGCCCGCTGGGCTTCCTGACCCAGAGCTTTTTTACCGGTTTCGGCATTACCCTGGCCAATGTGTCGCTGTTTCTTTTCCAGAAGACTATCCACGGTGAAACCAAAACGGCAGATGGGCAGACGGGCATTCCCTACTGGGTATACGGGTCGTTTTTCGTGGGGGCATTTTGTTCAATCGCATCGGTGTTGTGGTCGGTGATCAAGACGCCCGAGATACCCCCTACGGCCGAAGAACTGCGGTTGCTCAGGTCGCAGCCCAGGGGACTGCTGGAGCCGCTGAAGGAAATTTTGTCTGCGATTGGAGAAATGCCAAAACTGTTGTGGCAGCTGGCGCTGGTTTACCTCTTCCAGTGGTATGCGATGTTTTGTTACTGGCAGTTTATCTCGCACAGCATTGCGAAATCTGTTTACCATACCACGGCAGCCGCCAACCCGGCGCTGTATGAGGAGGCTGTGGGGTTGACAGGGCTCGTCAACGGCTTTTATAATGTGGTCACTTTTCTGTCGGCATTTTCGCTGGTTTGGCTGGCCAAAAAATATACCGCCAAGTACGTCCATGTCACCTGCCTGGCGCTGGCAGCAATCTCCCTTTTTATCCTGCCGGGGATCCATAACAAATATTTCCTGTTTGCGCCCATGATTGGATTCGGGATTGCCTGGGCCAGTATGATGGGGGTGCCGTATATCATGGTGGTGAACAGTATTCCGAAAGCGCGATACGGTGTTTATATGGGCATTGTTAATATGATGATAGTGGTACCGATGATTCTGCAAACGTTGTCGTTCGGGTTTATCTATGAACATTTTCTGGGCAGCAATCCAAACCGCGTGATGATCTTTGCCGGCGGCTTGCTGCTTTGTGCATCGTTGGCCACCCTGCGCATTAAACCCACTGCGGTGACGGAAGAAATCCTTTTGCCCGTGGGCGGCCATTAACCAGGCAAACAACAGTTATGAAAATTATATGTATCGGGGAGGCGCTCATTGATCTCATATGCACAGACAAAGGCAGCTCGCTGAGCGACGGACAGCACTTCCTGAAAAAACCCGGGGGTGCACCCACCAATGTTGCGGCCGCAATTGCTGCACTGGGCGGAACGGTGGAACTGGCAGCTAAAGTGGGGAATGATCCGTTCGGTAAATACCTGATTTCGGTAATGAAAGACTTTGGGGTATCCACCCGTTGGATGCTGCAGGACGACAGCCATTTTACGACGTTTGCGTTTGTGTCGCTGATGGAAGACGGGGAGCGCGATTTTGTCTTCAACCGTGGGGCGGACGGGCAGCTGAGCCGCGAGGAGATAGAGGATATTGACCTGGACGATGTGTCGATCATCCATTTCGGATCAGCGACCGCTTTTCTGCCCGGGCCCTTGCAGGCTGCCTACCAGCAGCTGCTGCAGCAGGCGCTCCAGCGAAATATCTTCATCAGCTTCGACCCCAACTATCGCCACCTGCTTTTCCGCAATAATATTGAAACGTTTATTGACCAGTCTTGGAACTTTCTCAAGGCTTGTCATTTCTTTAAGCTGAGCGATGAAGAAGCGATGCTTATCACGGGCGCACTGACACTGGATGATGCCGTGAACGTGCTGGTGAAAAATACGACGGCCGTGTTTACGATAACCCTTGGTAAAGACGGTACGTTGCTGGGTTTCGGGCAGGAAACCTCTGTGGTGCCAAGTATCAAAGTGAACCCGGTAGACACCACCGGGGCCGGCGACGCCTTTGTGGGCGCCTTACTGTACCAACTGAGGGATCATACCCTGTCCGTCATCAGGAACCTCGACCGGCCCGCCTGGGAGCACCTGGTAGAGAATGCCAATAAAGCAGGTGCGCGTACCTGTGAGTACCTCGGTGCCATGGAAGCCTTTAAACACCTGAGCAGTAAAATTTTTAATTAGCCAATTGCCATACCGTGTACAATTATCGTTTGCACCAGCAGGTTAATGCCATCCTCGCGGAACTACCCATCTTTGACCGGGATGTTACGTTTGCCAGCCGCTTCGCCGCTAACACAACAGCCATCCACAGTCTTTTTATGGGGTTGTATGGCCACCGTGCTGATGCCGGGGTATATTATTCCAGCCTGCTGCAGACTATTGCAAAAGCGTACGTGGAAAGATCGGCACAGCTGCGGCTAAGGGACGATCAGAAAGAGGCCACGGGGCATTGGTTCCTCAGCAATGATATTGTGGGCATGAGCCTGTATGCCGACCGGTTCAGCGAAAACCTGCCCGGGCTCCGGGACAACCTGGCGTACTTCACGGAGCTCGGCGTAAATTTTTTGCACCTGATGCCCGTGTTTAAAAGTCCACCCGGCGAAAGTGACGGGGGATACGCCGTATCTGACTTCCGGGAAGTGGATGAGCGTTTCGGTACGATCGAAGATCTGCGCGAACTGCGGCAGGCGATGGGTGAGGAGAATATGTACCTGATGATCGACATTGTGCTCAATCATACTTCGCACCGGCACGAGTGGGCGAAGCGGGCTGTAGCCGGGGATTCGGAGTACCAGGATTATTATTATTTTTTCCCCGACCGGACCATGCCCGATAGGTTTGATGAAACTATGCCTGATATATTTCCCGCCTCCTCGCCGGGCAATTTTACCTATGTCGCTGCGCTCGATAAATGGGTCATGACCGTCTTCCACCGGTACCAGTGGGATCTCAATTACAGTAACCCCGCGGTTTTCATCGCGATGCTGGACAATATATTTTTTTATGCCAACCTGGGTGTAGACATCCTTCGGATTGATGCCCCTGCATTTATCTGGAAAGAACCGGGGACAACCTGCCAGAACCTGCCCAATGCGCATAACCTGCTCCGCCTCATCAGGCAGTGTGTACAGGTGGCTGCCCCCGGCATGGCCCTGCTGGGCGAAGCGATTGTTGCCCCTGCACAGATCATGCAATACTTTGGTACCGGCCTGTACACCGCGCGGGAATGCGACTTCGCCTACAACGCCACGCAAATGGCCTTACAATGGGATGCCCTGGCGACCGGTAACACGCAGGTGATGCTGACTGCCCAGCATGAATTGCTGCAGAAGCCGTACGGTACCTCGTGGATAACGTATACCCGCTGTCACGATGATATCGGCCTGGGTTATGACGATGACATGATCAGGATGGCGGGGTTCAGCCCGTATGAGCACCGTAAATTTTTAAAGGAATATTATTCCGGCAGCTACCCGGGATCACCGGCTACCGGCGCGCTCTTTTCTGTCAATCCAAAAACACAGGATGCGCGGATCAGCGGTACGCTGGCATCATTGTGCGGGCTGGAGCAGGCGCTGGCGGACGGCAATGACCTGCTGCGCGAAAACGCGTTACGGCGGATTTTGCTGATGCAGGCCATGAGTTTTTTCCTCGGGGGCATTCCCATGCTTTTCTCGGGTGATGAACTGGGCTATACGAATGACTATTCTTTCGAAAATGATCCGGGTATGAGTTATGACAACCGCTGGATGCACAGGCCTGCCATGAGCTGGCGCCGCAATGAAAACAGAAATGTGCCGGGTACCCCCGAATACAGCCTTTTCACTGCCACGAAGCGGCTGATTCAAATCAGGAAAAAATTGCCGGTGACGGGCGACTACAGCAACATCACCTGGATCTCTCCCCACAGCATACACGTAGCTGCTTTCGTCCGCGACCTGCAGGACAAGCGTTTATGCTGTGTCTTTAATTTTAGCCGTGAAACGGTCCGGATGACCTGGTACGTCTTCAAACAATATGGTGCGGTGCCGGTGAACCTGTACGAACACTACAGCGAAAAACTTTTCACGGTAGGGCCGGATAATGAATTTCTTGAACTGGCTCCCTACCAGTTTATGCTGCTTGAGCCGGCATAGCGGGTTGTGCACCCGGCTGGTTGTACAGGCACTTCGCTGTCCATTTATTTCCATTTGCTTTTCTTAATGAAAATAAAATGATAACTATGCACGCAATGCAGGTTCATCACATCTATATTTTCCCACCCGCAAAGTACCGCCATGCCAGGTAATTCACAGGCCCATCCGGTGCCCCCGATCCTTAAGCCTTATGTCGCAAAAAACTCCATCGTCACGCGGTCCCCGGGCAGAATTAATCTTATTGGGGAGCATACGGATTATAACAACGGATTTGTGCTGCCTGCGGCAATCGACAAAGCGGCCTACCTGGTGATGACGCCAAGGGCCGACGGAGTTATTCACCTGCGAGCTGCCGATATGGATGAAGTCTACAGTACCTCCGTTTCTCGCCTGGAGAAAGCAACGCATACCGCATGGCCCAATTATATGCTGGGGGTGGTGCAGCAATTTCTTGACGCCGGAGTTTCGGTGGCTGGTTTTGATGCTACACTTTCCGCTGACATTCCCGTGGGTGCCGGTCTCTCGTCTTCCGCTGCTGTGGAATGCGCGGTGGCCCTTGCACTCAATAAATTGTCGGGTGCGGGCCTAGATAAGCTTTCGCTGGTGAGACTGGCACAGAAAGCAGAGAACGAGTATGTGGGTGTGCAATGCGGTATCATGGACCAGTTCGCCAGTATGTTTGGAAAGAAGGATTACGTAATCCGTTTGGACTGCCGGTCGCTGGCGTATACCTACGTGCCGTTTAACATGGGCGGTATAAAAATTGTGTTGCTCGATACCAATGTGAAGCATTCCCTCGGCTCCTCGGCCTACAACGATCGCCGCGCCCAATGTGAAACAGGTGTTGCCTGGATGAGGGCCCAGGACAACTCGGTAAACAGCCTGCGAGACGCTACAATGGACATGCTGAACGCCTGGGTACTGCCGCGGGATCCGCTGATTTACCAGCGCTGCCGGTACGTGGTGGAAGAAAATGGACGGCTGCTGGCCGCCTGTGATGATTTGGAAGCCGGCGACCTCCCTGCTTTCGGGCGAAAAATGTATGCCACGCACGAAGGGCTTAGCCGCGACTATGAAGTGAGCTGCCCCGAAGCAGACTTCCTGGTGGATGCGGTGAAGCTGCTTCCGACGGTATTGGGAGCGCGTATGATGGGCGGCGGATTCGGCGGCTGCACGATCAACCTGGTAGAGGAGGGAGCGGTAGAAGAAATGATCAGGAGCTGCCGTGATGCCTATCGTAAAAAGATGAACCGGCAACTCAAAGCGTATATCGCTAATATTGAATCAGGCAGTTCGGTGATTGCGTAAAGGTTGGTGCGGTCAATACCGGGTACATGCGCTGTTTCATCGATTTTTTTTCTCAGCTGATGGCGATGGTACTCCATCAAAAAATTTCCTGAAAAATATCAGTTGGTAGTCGATGCTGTTTTTCCAGTAGGCTGCGGAGTGCATGCCGGGTCGCTCGGCGTAGTCATGTTCAATCTGCAGTTTTAATAGTTTCTGATGGAGGCTTCGGTTGGGAAAGATCAGAAAGTCATAGATGCCGCAATCGATCGTGATTTTCAGCTCCCGGTTTTTGAGATGGTTGACGAGGTTGATGACGGAGTTGTCTTGTAAGTTGGCCAGCCCGGCTGTGCTGTCCCCAAACAGCGATTTAAAATTCATTCCTTTCGGGAAAAAAGACAGATCGACCAGCCCGCTGGTAGAGCCAGCAGCGCCGAAAATACCGGTATGGCGTATGGCAAGGTACAGTGCGCCGTGGCCGCCCATACTCAACCCGCTGATCGCGCGGTGATAACGATCTGCCACGGTAGGGAATACGCTGTCGATATGCTGCACCAGTTCCAGCGCTGTGAAGCTGTCATAACGGATAGAATCGTTGACCGGACTGTCCACGTACCAGCTACCATAGCCCCCGTCGGGACAGACGATGATCAGGTTCAGATCGTCCACTTTGGATTTTAACTGCGGTGCCACGGTGAGCCAGCGGGCATAGTTGCCGGCATATCCGTGGAGGAGGTAGAGTACGGGGTAACGTCGTCCGGATGTTTTGGCCGATGAAGGCGTGACGACCACGCAGCGTATCGTTTTATGCATGGCGGTGCTGTAGACGTCGATGGTATCGACGCGGCCGGCACGGGAGCATAAAAAAAACAGGGATGCCGTAATGAGCAGGATGATTTTTTTCATGATGTGAGTCGTCGCACGAAACTACTAGGTTTGCCTGAATCGCGGTACAGGGGGAGGATGAAAAGGCTGGCGGTGGATAAATTGGCGGTTTCCTGAGTAAGGATTTGTGCTGCTTCCCGGCAACGTCTCCCTGACGGGTACGTTGCGGTCTTTCCAGGAATATTTTTTCGCAAAAGTTGTCATTCCTACTTTTTGCTTCGCCAAAAAAGTAGGTAAAAAAGGTAACCCGAAAACGATGACGGTCCGTTACCTCCGCTGCTTCCCGGCAACGTCTCTCTGACGGGTACGTTGCGGTCTTTCCAGGCATATTTTTTCGCAAATGTTTTCATTCCTACTTTTTTGCTTCGCCAAAAAAGTAGGCAAAAAAGGCGACCCGAAAACGAGGACAGCCGTTTTCGGGGGGTACTTCGGGGAGCTGTTGTGCTCAGAGGTGAAGGGCAGCGGGGCACTGGTCAGCGCCTTAGATCTGGCCTGTGAAGGATCGGTAACTGATGTTGACGATAAATTAAGGCTGAGTATCAATCGCAGAATCTTTTCATCCTTTAATCGGTCTAATCCTAATTCAGACAATAGCCGGCACAGCACCCCGAAAACAACAACGGCCCGTTTCCTCCGCTGCTTCCCGGCAACGTCTCTCTGGCGGGTACGTTGCGGTCTTTCCAAGCATATTTTTTCGCAAATGTTTTCATTCCTACTTTTTTGCTTCGCCAAACAAGTAGGCAAAAAAGGCGACCCGAAAACGAGGACAGCCGTTTTCGGGGGGTTCTTCGGGGAGCTGTTGTGCTCAGAGGTGAAGGGCAGCGGGGCACTGGTCCGCGCCTTAGATCTGGCCTGTGAAGAATCGGTAACTGATGTGTAGGACCCATCAAGGTTAAGCATTAACCGGAACACCTTTTCATCCTTCCATCCGTCTAATTGTAATTCAGCCAAGAAGCGGCAACGGCGACCCGAAAACGAGGAGAGCCGTTTTCGGGTTGCTACAGTAATCGGGTAGGGCCGCGGAAATAATTTTGACATATCAGTACAATTTAATAATTTTGATATCATATTAATATCATTATAAAACTATCTGCTATGGAAAAAGAAATAAAAACCATCCCTGGTTTCCTCGCCTTAATCATGGCCATTTTTTCACTAATTGGCGCCATCACTTGTTTTGTAACCGGTGCCGGTCCGGGCCACAGCAGCAAGAGCGGCCTGCTCCTGCTGGGTTTTGTGCTTGTCCTGGTTTCAGTTTTTCTGTTTAAGGGTATCATGATCGTAAATCCCAATCATGCCCGCGTATGTACGTTTTTTGGGAAGTATGTAGGCACCGTAAAAGAGAATGGGTTACGGTGGATCAACCCGTTTTTTTCTAGTTACCGGATTTCGCTGCGCTCGCAGAATCTCAATGGCCAGCAGCTGAAGGTCAACGACAAAATGGGGAACCCGATTGAAATTGCGGCCGTAATTGTATGGCAGGTTAGCGACACTTACCGCGCATCTTTCGAGGTGGCCGATTACCAGCAGTATGTTGGCATCCAGAGTGAAGCTGCGGTAAGGCACCTGGCATCGACCTGTCCTTATGACCAGATGGAAGACCAGACTGCCGAAATAACCCTTCGGGATGGTGGGGAGAAAGTAAATGAAATGCTGGAGCAGGAACTGGCCGACAGGCTGGCCCCGGCAGGAATACTGATCAAGGAAGCTCGGATCAGTCACCTTGCCTATGCCCCTGAAATAGCGGGGGCGATGCTGCAGCGGCAACAGGCCACGGCCATCGTGGCGGCACGGTTTAAAATTGTGGAAGGCGCGGTGGGCATGGTTGAGCTGGCACTGGAGATGCTCAGCAAAAAGAATATCGTAAATCTGGACGAGGAGAAGAAAGCCGCGATGGTGAGTAACCTGATGGTGGTACTCTGCGGAGAAAAAGCGGCGACACCGGTTTTGAATACCGGCACGCTTTACCAGTAATTTTCGATCAATTTAACCAGCGTGGAATGGCAGATAAAAAAACTTTTGTACTGCGGATAGATGAGCAGGTCTACAAATTGCTGGAGAAGTGGGCTGCGGATGATTTCCGGAGTGTAAATGGCCAGATTGAGTGGCTCATCGATCAGCAGCTCAAATCTTCCGGAAGGATGCGCGGGGGCAAAGCACCGCAGGGCGGCAAGCCCGGGAAATAGCATTTTGCTGATAGAAAAAGCCTGGCTTCCGGAAGGGAGCCAGGCTTTTATAGGGGCGCATTTTTTATTCAGGCGTATTTACCCCAGTTTCTTTTGCAGGTTGCTGTCGATCGCTTCCAGGAATTCCTCGGTATATAAAAAATCGGTACCGTGTTTTACCTTGTTGCCATGGATACAAACGGCAAGGTCTTTCGTCATTTTTCCTTCTTCCACGGTCTCGATGCAAACTGCTTCAAGGGCGTTGGCAAAGTCGACGAGGGGTTGGTTGTCATCGAGTTTACCCCTGAAGGCGAGGCCTCTTGTCCAGGCAAAAATTGAAGCAATGGGATTGGTTGAGGTGGGCTTCCCGGCCTGGTGGTCGCGGTAGTGACGGGTAACCGTACCGTGGGCCGCTTCTGCTTCCATCGTTTTGCCGTCGGGCGTCACCAGCACGGAGGTCATTAGGCCAAGGCTGCCGAAACCCTGGGCTACAGTATCACTCTGTACATCACCATCATAGTTTTTACAGGCCCATACAAAATTACCGTTCCATTTGAGGGCGCTGGCGACCATGTCGTCAATCAGGCGGTGTTCATACACAATGCCGGCAGTATCAAAATCAGTTTTAAATTCTTTCTCAAAAATGTCCTGGAAGATGTCTTTAAACCGCCCGTCGTATTTCTTGAGGATGGTATTTTTGGTTGACAGGTAGAGGGGCCATTTCTTGCTGAGGGCCATATTAAAACAGCTGCGCGCAAAGCCCGTGATACTCTCGTCCGTGTTATACATGCACATGGCTACCCCATCGCCCTTAAAATTAAAAACTTCAAATGCCTGGGGTGCACCGCCGTCTTCGGGTGTGAAGGTCATGGTGAGCTTACCGCGACCTTTGATGACGGTGTCGGTGGCGCGGTACTGGTCTCCGAACGCGTGGCGGCCGACGATGATTGGGGCAGTCCAGTTGGTGACCAGGCGCGGAATATTTTTGATTACGATGGGTTCCCGGAATACGGTGCCATCCAGGATATTGCGGATAGTACCATTGGGGCTTTTCCACATCTGTTTCAGGCTAAATTCCTTTACCCGTGCTTCATCAGGAGTAATCGTAGCACACTTAATACCCACCCCGTATTGCCTGATGGCGTTCGCCGCTTCCACGGTTACATGGTCATCCGTTTTGTCCCGGTATTCCATGCCGAGATCGTAATATTTTATATCGATATCAAGGTAGGGAAGTATGAGTTTGTCCTTGATAAATTTCCAGATGATTCGGGTCATTTCATCGCCGTCCAGTTCCACTACCGGGTTGGCAACTTTGATCTTTTTCGCCATGGGCTTGTTTTTGTTTTGAGTGAATGGCAAACCTACATAATTTGAAGGATTTAACAAGTTTGTGGAGGGTTTGTTACCGGCCGGTAAGAAGCCTTAGCCATTTGATTGTCGGGCGGCTATTTTTTTTTAACTTTATCTAACACCGGTATCCTTTAAAGCGCTGAATGAGTACTTCATGAAAAATCTTTATGCATACATGTGCAGGTTTGCGCCTGTTACTCCGGAAGAATTCCAGCATTTCTCCACTTTGTTGGAGAAGGTTAATTGTCCGAAAAAAAAGATGCTGACACGCGCGGGGGAAGTGGAACAATATCTTTATATCATCAGCAGCGGCCTGGTAAGAAAATTCTTCCTGCGCAAGAAGGATGAAGTGGTCACCCAGCTGGCGCGGGAGGGTGATTTGGTATGTTCCTCGGTTTCATTTCTTTCACAGCAACCTTCGGAATATTTCGTGGAAACGCTTGAGCCGTGCATCCTGCTGGCTATCAGTTTTGACAACCTGCAGAAGATGTACAATTTAGGAGAGCATACGGAACGGCTGGGGCGCCTGATTACCATCGACTGGCTGCTGCAAAAGGAACAGTGGGAGCATGACCGGCTACGCCAGCAGCCAAGGGAGAGGTTCATCCGTTTCATGCGTGAAAACGGGGACCTGGTGCAGCGGATACCCCAGAAATATTTAGCCTCTTACCTGAATATGAAACCTGAAACTTTCAGCCGTTACAAGCACCTGCTGAAAAGCAGTGCGTATTCGTAAATTTTTTTAATCATGCCTGAGCAGGATTTATACCGGCAGTACCTCGATAACGTGTACCAATATTTTTGCGGGTTCATTGACCTGAGCCGTGTAGAATTTGACCAGATTGTTCCTTATTTTGTGATTAGGAAATTTCCAAAAAAGACAAAGGTACTGGCAGCGGGAGAAACAGACCGCTATTTCAACATCATTATGAAGGGTGTGGCACGGAAGTACCTGGTTGCGCACAATAAGGAAATCACGCTGCAACTGTCAACGGAAGGTCACCTTATTCATTCAGATATTTCCTTCAACCTGCAACAGCCGTCTGATTGTACCATCGAAACCATCGAACCGGTAGTCCTGTTATCGATGAGCTACGATAACATGCAGCATGTGTATCAAATGCTGCCAAAAACGGAAAGGATGGGCCGGCTGATCATCACGGAAATGTTTATTAAGAAAGACCGGCGCGATTTTCAGCAGCTCAACACCACGACACGGGAACGTTTCCTCCAGTACATGGAAAAGCATCCGCACATGCTGCAACGCGTGCCGCAAAAGTACCTGGCGTCTTATTTAAACATCAAGCAGGAAACTTTCAGCAGGCTGAAGCATCTTCTTCGTCCGAAAAAGCAGCGGGTTTCAGCAAAGGGATGACGGCCCGGCAGAAAAATACCTTCCCGCCGAAGCGGAAAGGTAAAGCCGTTGGTCGCGCGGGTTATTTGTACAGCAGTTCGTAATATTCGTTGGCCATGCGGTTGCTTTCAAACTGGAAGCGGACGTCACGCATCCCGTTTTTCATTACCTGGCGCCAGGTATCCGGGTTGTCATAATACAGCGGCAGCATTTCCGTTTCCAGGATTTCATACAGCGAATTGAGATCGTATTCATCCTGTTCCTGCACATGCATGTTGGCATAATCCGCCTTCGGCACCACGAACCCATTGTTGCCGTGGTTGACGAATTCGGGGATCCATCCATCGTCGGTGGAGAGGTTTACCGCACCGTTCATGGCGGCAGTCATACCACTTGTGCCGGAAGCTTCACGCGGAACACGGGGATTATTGAGCCAGCAATCGGCCGCCTGCTTCATTCTTTTTGACAGGGCCAGCTCATAGCCGATTACAACAGCCACATTTTTGTAGCCCCGGCTGAGGTGCACAAGGTGGTTAAAGTCGTTGATAGCAGGGTAGTCCATCGGGTAGGGCTTACCGCCCCATATGATTTGCACCGGGTATTTCTTACCTGAGGTGAGCTTATTGAACCGCTCGATATCCCGGGTGATCAGTTCTGCCCGTTTATAGCCTGCGAAGCGCCTGGCCCATACGATCGTAAAAACATTGGGATCGAAAAGTTTGCCGGTCTGGTCAGCCACGATTTCGAAGGCTCTTTTCTTGAGGTGCTTTTTGCGGTCGTCGAACCAGAAATCGTCCGCTTTTTCCATTTTATCGTACAGTTGCTTATCCGCCCAGTACCGGTAATTCTGTGCGTTGGTTATTGAAATGATGGGACAGATGCCTTCGTATTTACTCCACATGGCCCGGGAAACGTGACCGTGCAGTTCCGAGACGCCGTTGGCGAGCTTCGCGAAACGCAGTGCAACAAGCGAATGGTTGAACTGGTTATCGGTCATTCCTGTCAGCTTGCGGGCCTCGTCGAGAGACAAACCGCAGAAATAACTCATTTTATGGCAGAGGTAAATATCGTGTTTTTCATTGCCGGCTTCTTCGGGCGTATGGGTGGTGAATACGAGCCGTTTTTTTACTTCGCCGATATTCTTATTGTATTTCTGGTACAGGTAGAAAGCTGCACTGATGCCATGCGCCTCGTTCAGGTGATAGAGCTCTGGATTGAATCCAATCTCATCCATCAGCTTGGCACCGCCAACACCGAGCAGGATAAACTGGGCCACTTTGGTAGCTACGTTGGCATCGTACAGGCGGTGGGTGATGGTCTGGGAAACATAATCGTTTTCTGGCAGGTCGGTACTTAGTAAAAAGATCGGGGCGCTTTTGAAGGTTTCGGGGTTGAGGTAAAATACTTTCACCCAGACCGGGTGTTCGTGGATACTGACCTGGAATTTAATGCCGGTGTCTTCAAGAAAGCTGGCATTTTTTTCCATCCAGGTAACCTGCAGGGTTTGATCCTGGTTCCTGGCCTGGTCATAATATCCGTATTTCCACAAAATGCCGATGCCAACCAGGTTTTGCCGTAGTTCGTAAGCGCTGCGCATATGGCTGCCCGATAGAAAGCCCAGGCCACCGCTGTAAATCTTTAGGGGCTGGTGTACGGCGAACTCCATGGAGAAGTAAGCTATTTTTTTTGCGTAACGGTCTTCAGGAGTGTAGGGTACTTTAAATTTTTTGAAATTGGTCATTACTTTAATACGTTTTAGCTGTCAGGGTTGCAAAATAACGGTAAAAAAAATAAAGAATTGTGGAACCAGCCACCGTTATCGCCCTCATAGCCTGGTTTGAATACCTCCGTTCAGCGATTCCTGTTTCGTTTTGGAGGTGTTTTTCCATGCAGCGACTTCAACACAATGGGCTTACGGGTGAACGTGCCATCAAAAAAACATTTGATATCCCGGTGTGATCCACAACCGTCTTCCCTGAGGCTTACCTTATTTTTTCCAAAATTAAATTCGAGCATGCACTGGTCACCCGGCCGGGAATAAACCGCTTTACCCGGTGTGACCAGGCGGGCTTCCCCTTTCAATTCGCCTTTGCAGGACGCCTCGTCCTTTTCAAAATGAACGAAGAATCGGATTTCACCGGGCTTCCTGCCATCGCGGATGGCTACGAGGTTGAGTTTGTCCTGCCAGTAATCGCCGGCCAGCTTGTTTTTTACCGGCAGGCTGTCGATCGGATCCTGTAATTCGCGTTTTGTATCTGCCGCGTTGGATTCTGTAAGGATAAGTTCGAAAGCGTTGTTGCCATTGATGTAGGCATAAGCCGCCTTGCGGTAGATGAGTTTTCCCGATGCGTCCTTGTGTTGTGTATTGGTCGTAACAGAATACCGGCTGTCCATAACGGCACTTTGATCGGTATTGCTGTTATTGTCCGGTACCAATACGGGCAGGCCGGTTACAAATTGGTTATTTTGATTAAAGACAAGGACATAGGCAGCCTTTTTGGTGGAGCTGACGGCCCTGGCCAGCAGGTAGGTCTCTTTCTTTTTTACCGTTACTTTCCCGACCGGGTAGATGCGCGGACGGCCATTTTTGCCGAATGTTTTTTCAAGCAGCGTGTCCGGGACAATGGCGCTGAAATTTTTAAAGCTGACAGATACGGTATCCGTATTTTTTTTTCTGAATGTAGAGTCGCCGAAGTAATAGGGGAGCGGGATTTCACTGAAGAGGCTGATAAAGTCTCCCGTGGTCAGGCCTTCATCGTCACTCACTTGTTTTTTTTTCTGTTTGCAACCCAACAACAGCAATGCTGCAATAACTGTCAGCCAAAACATTTTTTTCATACCGGATGCATCTGGTCAGGGGTTAAAAATAAGTATTTTACCGCTGATGGCTGTCAATTTCTTGCGGGCAGTCGGGTTCAATACCGGTAACCGGGGATAGTGAAAAATAGAAATTGTGGGTGAAAATATTTAGATTTGTCTAAATTTAAATTTAGCTGGCATGAAATATTCTCCCAGTCAGGAAAACTACATCAAGGCAGTTTACCACCTGCAGCTGGAAAGCAGTACCGTCACCACCAATGCGCTCGCCCAGGCGCTGGACACCCGCCCGGCGTCCGTAACGGATATGCTGAAGAAGCTGAAATTGCAGAAACTATTGCTCTACGAAAAATACCGCGGGGTGAAGCTGACTGCCGAGGGCCGCAGGCTGGCGGTACAAATCATCCGGAAACACCGGCTCTGGGAGTTTTTCCTGGTGCATACACTGCGGTTTGGGTGGGAGGAAGTGCACGAGATTGCCGAGGAACTGGAGCATATCGGCAGCGGCAAGCTGGTGGACAGGCTGGATGCCTTCCTGGGTTTTCCGCAGCATGATCCGCATGGTGATCCCATTCCGGACCGGCTGGGAAAGCTACCTGCCGGCACACATTCCGCCCTCAGCGAAATGCCGCTTCACCGGCATGCTGTGGTCAGGGGGATCGGCGACCAGCGCCCGGTAATGCTGGACCTGCTGCGCGATCAGCAGATTGCCCTCGGAACAAAGCTGGAAGTACAGAAGAAGTTTTCAGTTGACGGGTCGGTTCAGATAAAAATACGGGGCAGGCAGCCGGTCAATATCAGCGCCTATGCCGCAAAAAATATACTGGTAGGGTATGACAAATAAAAATCATGAACATGTTTCGCTGAGCGAGGTGCATGACAGCGTCGATACAACCCGGGGGGCATCAAAAAGCAAAAAAATCCTGGCGTTCCTGGGCCCGGCCTACCTCGTGAGTGTGGGCTATATGGACCCGGGTAACTGGGCTACCGACCTGGCGGGCGGCAGCAAATTCGGGTATGCGCTGATCTGGGTGTTGCTGATGAGTAACCTGATGGCGCTCCTCCTTCAAAACCTGGCTGCCAGGCTGGGCGTTGTACGGGGGCGTGACCTGGCGCAGGTGAACCGGGAAGTATATCCTGCCTCGGTTAATTTTATCCTGTACGTACTCGCTGAAATTGCGATAGCCGCTTGCGACCTGGCAGAGGTGCTGGGCATGGCCATCGGCATCCACCTCCTGACAGGGCTTCCTATTTTATGGGGTGTGCTGATAACGGTGCTGGATACCTTTTTGCTGTTTTACCTCCAGCGGCTGGGGATGCGCAAGATGGAAGCTTTTATCATCTCGCTGGTGGCCATTATCGGCCTGGCTTTTCTCGCCGAATTGTTTTTTGCCAAGCCGGCGCTCGGCGAAATCATAAAAGGATTTGTGCCAACGATTCCAGGTAACGAAGCGCTTTATATAGCCATCGGAATTATCGGCGCCACGGTGATGCCGCATAATCTTTATCTCCATTCTGCGCTTGTACAAACCCGTAAGTTCGGCAGGGATGAGGCCAGCATCCGGCGCGCGCTTCGCCTCAACGTAATGGATACGACGATTGCGCTGAATATGGCGTTTTTTGTGAATGCGGCGATCCTGGTGCTGGCTGCGGCGGTTTTTTATAAGGCGGGAAGAACGGATGTGGCCCAGATACAGGATGCGCATAAATTACTGGCACCTATGCTGGGTAGCTCGCTCGCCCCGATACTTTTTGCGGTAGCGCTGATAGCTTCCGGTCAAAGTTCGACCATAACCGGTACGCTGGCCGGTCAGATCGTAATGGAAGGCTACCTGTTGCTGCGAATCAACCCGCTGCTGCGGAGGCTGATCACAAGGCTATTGGCTATCGGGCCGGCCGTATTTACTATCCTGGTGTACGGGGAAGAAAAACTGGACGCGCTGCTGATTTTCAGCCAGGTAATCCTCAGCCTGCAGCTTGGCTTCGCCATCATCCCGCTCATTCATTTTGTGAGTGAGAAAAAGAAGATGGGCATATTTACGATTAAGCCGGCTACGAAAGTTCTGTCCTGGCTGGTGGCCGCTATCCTTATATACCTGAATCTGAGGATGGTGTTTACGGAAGCGGTTTTATTTATGGCCAATGCTCACCCGCTGGTGGCAAAAATAGCGGTAGTGGCCGGTCTGGCGCTGCTGGTGATATTGCTGGTGGTCGTCACCATAGTGCCGATGTTGCGGAAGAACAGGCGGGAAACGGTGCGCAATACCATGCACCAGCCATTGCAGTCGTTTAAAAATTTTGAGGTCCCCGTTTTCCGAAAGATTGCGGTGGCGCTGGACTTTTCCGCCGAAAATGAAAAACTGGTGGCCTATGCCCTGGGCCAGGGCATCGCAGGAACAGAGTTTATCCTGCTGCACATCCTGGAAAGCGTGAGTGCGCGGCTCTATGGTGATTCCACGGCGGATTATGAAAGAGAGACGGATGAAGCGCAGCTGGAGGCTTATGCCAGCGCTTTACGGGAGCGCGGCTGCCAGGTTGTTACCCGCCTGGGCTACCGGTACCGGATACCCGAAATTGTGCGCATTGTTACCGAAAGCGGGGCCGATTTGCTGGTCATGGGCGCTCACCGGCACACGGGCATAAAAGACCTGGTTTACGGGGAGACCATCAACCGGGTACGGCACGAGGTGAAGGTGCCTGTGCTGGTGGTTAACCTCCAATAAAAAACGCCCCCATCAGGGAGCGTTTTAATTGCAGGCGATATCGGGTGCCCTCCACAGGAGTAATAAGTTTAGCGACCACTATCAATGGCGGTCTTCGTGGTGGCCATTTCGGTCATTATGATCATTGCGGTTGTTACGGTTACCGCGGTCGCCGCTATGCGTGCGCTGCCACTGGTCATGCATCGGATGCTCCTTTATCCGGTAATACTTTTCCTCCCGGCTGTCCCGAATAACGGTTTGTTTTTCGTGGGGATGATTTGCATATTTGCTGCGGTAATTGTTGTCATGGATATACGGGCTGCGATCGTTTACTACTACTTTATACCCATTGTACAGATCATAGTTCCGGTATCGCGGCGGCAGGGCGGATGCATGGACCCATCGGTCTCCGGCATTGTAGATAAACTGCCTGCGGTTAACGTCGTAGTAGGTATCAATATCCGGCATAAAATAATAGTCTGCCCTGTCGTACCCCGCAGGTCCCCAGATCGGCTGGACCCCCAGGTTGACCTGAACGCCGACCTGTGCATCCACCGGGTGAGCCATGGTGAGGCCGGTCGCCAGTAAAGCAAAGAAGAGGAATTTTTTCATGTGTTTAATTTGCAGAAACGGGGCAAAACAGAAGCCAGTCGCAAGAAAGCCACTTCCCCCGAGATGTTGATATTGCCGGCCACCACACGAAACCGGCGCTGCGCCTGCACCGGCGGGTATGGGGGATGGCGTTAAATGTTCTTTAATGTTGGTAGTGGCCCGCTTTCCAGCCCCGTCCTGAAAAGCGGCAGGACACATGAGCATTAGTCTCCACACCGGGTGGCCCCGTAGCGGTGAAAAACTTTGCCGCTTACCCCGGTTGATTTAACTTCCTGTTATAAACCCTCTTTTATGAAAAAATTATGGCAACCTACACTGCCGCTGCTGTGCATTGTGCTCCTGTTAGCAGGCTGTAAAAAAAGTACGACGTCTACCGGCACTTCTTCCTCCGGCAGTTATTACATGAAATTTAAAGCCGATGGTGTTCAGAAGGAATTCCTGCAGAACGCCTCCGGAAGTTTTAACAGGCCGCAGACCACCAACACAGCGAATTACGCGAGTACTTTCGGGGGTACGCTGGATCCCTTAATGGCAACGAAGAATAATATGACGATTGCATTGGTTACGGTAGGCCCTGCCAAACTGAACCAGCTGTACACCAATTATAAAACCACGGCTGCCGGGATGCTGAAAGCCTACATTGTACAGCCGGGGTATTATGACGAAAACGGGGTTTTCTGGCTTTCATGGTCGGACGACTTTATCTCCGCCATTCCACCAGGTACCACAACCAGTGCCAGTGTAACTGTTACTGCTGCCGGGAGCAGTGGGATACGGGGAACTTTCAGCGGGGTGCTGTACAACAGCGACTACAGCAAAAAGCTGATCATCACGGAAGGCGATTTTTTCCTGAAGATGCAGTGAGGCGAGGTTGTGGAAGCTGCCGGCGATCTCCTGGCGCTTAAGCCGTTCCTACCGGGTATGAAGCTGAAGGGATTGCGACGCAACGATGCTGCCATGGAAAACCGTTGCCCGTATTTAAAAAAACCGGTAGCAAAGCTCGATGCCTCACTACCGGTTTCGGGTGTACGAAAATATTTTATTTTACTATTTCAAGCAATTCAACGTCGAAGATAAGGGTGGAGCCGGGTGTAATTTTAGGACCGGCGGCATTGTCTCCATAACCCAGTGCGGGTGGAACAAACAGCCTCCATTTGCTGCCAACGGGCATCAGCTGCAAGGCTTCCACCCAGCCCTGGATGACACCGGTTACGGGGAAGTCGACCGGCTGGCCGCGGTCAACGGAGCTGTCGAACACCGTTCCATCGATGAGTGTGCCGTGGTAGTGACATTTCACCTTATCCGTTGGCTGTGGCTTTGGACCGGTCCCTTCTTTCAGCACAAGGTATTGGAGTCCGCTAGGCAGGGTAACTACACCGGGTTTTGATTTATTGGCAGCCAGGAAGGCGTCTCCCGCCTTATGGTTGGTTTCGATGATACCCGCATTTGCCTGGCGGGAGACGGCTGCTTTTTCCGCCTGCTTTTTCTGCATAAAATTATTAACACAGCTGGTCATCTGTTCTTCGGTGAGCAGTGGCTTACCAGATTTGATGTCGTTGATGGCCCTGTCCAGCATAGCCGTGTTGATATGGTCAATGCCCTGTTGCTTGTAAAAGCTGGCAAGGCTCATACCGATAGAGTAGCTCAGGGAATCGTTCTGGTTTTTGAAGATGGCGGTGGCGGCAGTGGCCGATGGTTTTTTTACCGCTGGTTTTTTCTTGGCGGGGACCTGTGCCATTGCCGGTGCGATCGCAGCAAAGACGATAATTGAGGTGATCAAATTTTTCATTCGTTAATCAGGATTTAATTTGGCGCGAAATTAGGGTGATTTATTTTAACAAAGCCTGCACTAAACGCTGGACAGCCCTAACTTATTCTGTTTTATCTTGCCGCATGGATCAATTTAACAGTTCCGTGGTGCTGCGCTGGGCTGACCTCGACCCCAACGGGCATGTACGGCATTCGGTTTATTACGATTTCGGGGCAGCCTGCCGGATGCAGTTCCTGGATGCGCTTGGGATTACCCTGGGTTTTATGCAATCGAATCATTTCGGAGCTGTTATTTTCCGGGAAGAATGTGTTTTTAAGCGGGAATTACTACTGGGTGATACGGTGGCTATTGATGCCAGGCTGTTAAAAGCGCGGCGCGACGGTTCGCGCTGGACGATGCAGCACCATATTTTTAAGAGTCATGAAATACCGGCAGCCATAATCACGTTAGATGGCGCCTGGCTGGATACGGGAAAGCGAAAACTGGCGGTTCCGCCTGCCCTGGTGGCGGCTTCTTTTGAAGGTGCTCCGAAGGCGGAGGCTTTCAGCTGGATTGATTAAGCTTATTTTGGTTTGTTATTACCTCACAAAAAGAAAAGATGATGATTAGAAAAATGATAGTGACCGCGTGCATGGTATCTGCAGGACTAGCCTTAATGGCCCAGGATTCGACGAAAAAGAAAAGCTCGTTTTTCGGGCGGGTGAGTAGCGCAGTAAGTTCCGCAAAAGGCGGTTCAGCAGGCGGCCTGAGTTCGGGCGAAATTGTAACGGGATTGAAAGAAGCCCTTACGCTGGGAGCCAAAAAGAGTGCGGATAAGCTTTCAGCCGTGAATGGTTTCTTTAAAGATGCGGCAGTGAAAATTCTTGTACCCCCTGAAGCCCAGAAAGTGGAAAAGACGTTGCGCAGCATCGGAGCAGGGAAACTGGTAGATGATGCTATCCTGAGTTTTAACCGTGCTGCGGAAGACGCTTCGAAATCGGCAGCGCCCATTTTCGTGGACGCGATCAAGAATATGAGTGTAACGGACGCGCTGGGAATTCTCAAAGGTTCCGACTCATCTGCAACCGTGTACCTCAAGAACAGTACGACGGCAAACCTGACCCAAGCATTTAAACCCACGATTGACGCTTCGCTGGAAAAAGTTAATGCAACTAAGTACTGGTCACTGCTCATCGAAAAATACAACAGCCTGCCCACCACATTCAGTAAGCTCAATCCAGACCTTTCGTCCTATGTAACCAGCCGGGCGATAGATGGTGTATTCCATTACGTAGCTGCGGAGGAAAAGCAAATCCGGGCCAATCCTGCGGCGCGGGTTACCGATGTGCTGAAAAAAGTTTTCGCGGCCCAGTAAGCAAAATAAATTCGGGTCATCTTATTCAACCCTGCTGATGGAATTGTCCACGGCAGGGTTTCTCTATTGCTCCTGAAAACGAATTTTGCAGGGCGCGGTCCATTGCTGATTTTTGCCAGGCATGATTACCCGGACCATCACCGCCTACCGCAACGCATACAGCGGGCTGTCTGCAGACACCTGGCTGCTGGCGGTCGTGATGCTCATCAACCGTAGCGGTACGATGGTAATGCCCTTCATGACCCTTTACCTCACCAGCGGTCCAATGGGATATTCAATCGGGCAGGCGGGGTTCGTGTATGGCTTATTCGGAGCCGGTGCTTTTACTGGTGCGTGGCTGGGCGGCCGCCTCACAGACCGCATCGGCTTCTACCCGGTGCAGCTGATGACGCTGGCAGGCGGTGGCGTGTTGTTTATAGTGCTGGGACAGATGACCAGCTTCGGATCTATTTGTTTATTTTCTTTTCTCCTGAGTTTTGTGAATGAGGCCTTCCGGCCCGCCAATTCCACCGCCGTGGCTTTTTACAGCAGCGAAGCGAACCGGACCCGGTCGTATTCGCTCAACCGATTATCGGTCAACCTGGGCTGGGCGATTGGCAGCGCAGCGGGCGGCGTACTCGCGAAATACAACTATCACCTCTTATTCTGGGTGGACGGGTGCACGAACCTGCTGGCCGCCGGGCTGATGTTTTTTTTCGTAAAGCCCGTCAATTACAAACCGGTCCGGCACAAAAACGAGGACCGGGCCCGTGGTGAGTCAGCCTGGAAGGACCGCACTTACCTGTGGTTCATTTTACTGGCTACCCTTTTCGGTACCTGTTTTTTCCAGTTGTTCACGAACCTGTCAGTTTTTTACAAGTTGCGGTTGCATTTCTCGGAGCCATTTATCGGTTCGCTGATGGCCGTTAACGGGCTCATTATTGTACTGATTGAGATGGTGATTGTCTACCGGCTGGAAGGAAGGCGCCGAAGCACCGTGTACATCACATTCGGCACTTTCCTGCTGGCGATGGCTTATTGCCTGCTATCGGTCCTGACGGTGACCCACGTCATCGCCTTTGCGCTGATCGTTATTGTAACTTTCGCAGAAATCATGGCTATGCCTTTCATGAACAGTTACTGGATTGCCCGAAGTAAACCGCATAATCGCGGCCAGTATGCCGCCCTATACACCATGGCATGGTCGGCAGCCCAGACTTTTGGCCCAATGACCGGTGCGCAGGTGGCAGAACATGGAGGTTTTAACACGTTGTGGATTTGCGTAGCGGTGCTGGGGTTTATTACAACTTTTGGCTTTCATCGCCTGCACCGCTTTACCGGCCGGAAGGGGGCGTTTCGTGCCGCGGACCTGGAATCTCCAGGCAGTACCGAGTTACTGGCTGCCACGGAAGATCCAATGCAGCTGTAACCTTGAATTCCCGGTGTGCTAAATATTACGGCTATACCGCATCGTTAGAGGATGGAAGGGTGCCTGCTCTGGCGACTGGATGTCAGCCGGCCAGTTCGCTCAATTCCAGCCAGCGCAGTTCTTTTTCATCGAGCAGGCCGGTAAGCTCACCGATGCGGTGCGACAATTGCTGCAGGGTATTGAATGGGGCGGTGCCACTGTTCAGTTTTTCCGTCACCTCTTTTTTTTCTGTGGCCAGGTCAGCCATTTCTTTTTCCAGTAATTCCAGTTCGCGTTTCTCTTTGAAGGTCATTTTTTTCTTTTCTTCCTGCGGAAGCGACGTGGCGGTGGACGCGGGGCGCGGCTCTTTTACGTCTGACAGCTGGGTGCCGGTGTCTGTGAGTTTCTCATTGTCTTTTAATGCGAGCCTGTACTGTGAATAGTTGCCGGGAAAATCGCGGATATCGCCATCCCCCTGGAATACAAACAGGTGATCGACCAGGCGGTCCATAAAATACCTGTCGTGGGAGACGATGATGATACAACCCTGGTAATCGCTCAGAAAATTTTCCAGGACGCCAAGGGTTTGCAGGTCGAGGTCAGTGGTGGGTTCATCGAGAATCAGGAAATTGGGATTGCGGAACAGGATGGACAGCAGGTGCAGCCTTCTTTTTTCGCCTCCGCTAAGTTTGGAAACATACGTGTACTGCTGGTCCGGGGTGAACAGGAACAGCTGCAGGAACTGGGAGGCGCTGAGTGAACTGCCATCGGCCAGCGGAAAATTTTCCGCGATATCCTTCACAAATTCAATGACCCGCTTGTCGTCTTTTATCTCCAGGCCCTGCTGGGCATAATTGCCGAAGACTACGGTATCCCCGATATTGATTTTGCCGCTGTCTGCGGGTTCCAGCCCCTGCAGGATATTGAGGAAGGTAGATTTCCCCGCCCCGTTTTTACCTACGATACCGATACGGTCACCTTTTTTGAAGGTATAATCGAATCCCTTGAGGAGGACCTTGCTGCCATAGCTCTTGTACACTTTTTTGAGCTCGGCCACCTTGCCGCCCAAGCGGGTCATTTTAACCTGCAGGGTGACGCGTTCATCTTCAATTTTCTGTTTTGCCTTAGCTTCCACCACATAAAAATTATCCTGGCGACTTTTGCTTTTGGTAGTGCGTGCCTTCGGTTGTTTGCGCATCCATTCCAGCTCTTTGCGGAAAAGATTTTTGGCTTTGTCGATGCTGGCGACTTCACTTTCGATCCTGGCGGCTTTTTTTTCTATAAAATTTTCGTAGTCGCCCTTGTAGACGTATAAGTTTTCACCATCAATTTCCAGGATTTCATTGCATACGGCATCCAGGAAATAGCGATCATGGGTAACCATAAGCAGGGTCACCTTTTCCTGGTTAAGGTAATGCTCCAGCCATTCGACCATCTCTACGTCGAGGTGGTTCGTTGGTTCATCCATAATCAGGAGGACATGCTTGAGTTCAAAGCCGATATCGATTAATGTTTTGGCAAGCGCAACGCGTTTGCGCTGGCCGCCGCTTAGCGTTCCGGCGAGCTGGTTGAGGTGGTGAATCTTGAGTTTTCCCAGAATCTGTTTCACCTTGGTATCAAAATCCCAGGCATTCAGCTCATCGAGCAGTACGATGGCGTTCCCGATCCGATCGGCATCCTCGGCATCACTGGCGGCCTCATATTCTTTGATCGCATTGATGACCGGGTGGTTGTGCTGGAAGATATTGTCGAGGATGGATTTATGCTCCGTGAATTGAGGGTCCTGTTCAAACAGGGCCACGGTAACATCCTTATGTACCCACACTTTTCCTGCTTCTGCGGTTTCCGACCCTGAAATGATTTTGAGGAGGGTCGACTTCCCGCTGCCGTTTTTCGCTACCAGCGCAATTTTATCACCTTCCTCAATATGAAAAGAAATATTCCTGAACAGGGGTTTAATTCCAAAACTCTTTGCCAGCCCTTCCACCGAAACATAATGCATGATGCAAAGATAAGCGAATCAATGCTAGCTCCCGGATGCCGGGTGCCCATTCAGCTTCCCAGGAAGTAAATGAGTAAACAGATCAGCAAGGTTACACTGATGACGACTGCGGTACGGTACCTGCTCCACAAAAATTCGCGCGCTTTGCCCTCCACCAATGAACGAACAGCGGGCTGGAGGTCGGCCCGGCCGTCAACAAGCAGGTTCAGTCGCAGGGAGACCGGTTGAATATACGGGTAAGGAAGCAGCGCAGCAGCGCTGAGTACGGCACTGGCAACCTCTGCTATACAATCCTGGTCCGGGGTTTCCCGCAGGATGGCGATGCTGCTGTCACTGAGGAGCTGCCGTAGGTGAAAACTCAGGGCATCAAAGTCGATACTGAACCGGTTTACGTTATCCAGGTAACGCCGCAGCCGCCTCGATTCCCCGGCAAGGGCTGAAGCTGTTGTTGCCGGGGCTGAAAATTCCCGGTGTAAACTTTTCCGGTACCAGCGCTGGTAGTTATAAGTTTCCCGTTTAGCGGGATCGTTCAATACATCGTAAGCCTCCCGGATTTCCCTGAATTTTGCCTCTGCCATCGCATTGCCCGGGTGTTTATCCGGGTGATGGAGCATCGCCAGTCTACGGAAGGATTTTTTAACCTGCGCGTTGCTTGCTGCCGGGGGTATTTCGAGGATTCCGTAATAGTCTTTTACCTGCATGGGTGCGTACCTTGTAAACAGCTGCAAAAGTAAGGCCTGGCAGTGGCCCGGAAAAAAGGTAGCGTAAACTTCGTAACGGTTTGAATAGTAGTGAATTAATAGAGTAAAGTTTGTTCCCGTTTTACGGTGCCAATAGAGTATATTTGCACAAATTTTTACCATGACCAATGACCAGATAGGAAAGTTTTTGGATGCCGGCCATCTTACCAAGCACAATGTTAAGATTGATTTCAAAACACGGCAGTCCATTGTAGGTCTTTTCATCAAAACGAATGACTACGATGAACTGAGATCTAAAAACTTCTGGCGCATTGTTTCCGAAACGCATATTGACAACTGGAAATCGTCTCATGATAACAACCTCGCGAAGATTTTCAATGGTGCAGAGATTACCCGCCTCACCCCGGTAGTCGTTAAGTAAATTGTTGTTTTCCCTGTTCTCTTTCTTCAGTACATGGAAAGAAAGTTGCCAATATATGTAGGGATCGTAGTGCTGACCGTATGCTTCAGCATCCGGCTGAACGGTCAAGAGCATCGCCCTGCGCCTGCTCCGGTAGCCCCGGTAAAGCCATTTTATTATCACGATCACGACAGCAGTTATTACCAGTCGTTTGAACGATACATCACTGCGCGCTTTTATTTTTCCCAAAAATTTACCACGCTGCAGGTGCAGCGTTCCCCGAACATCGCTCCCTTCCGGTATGTTCCCAATACTAACCTGACGATGGGCGTGGGCGTGACATACCAGTCGCTCTCCGTTAACCTTGGCTATGGATTTGGATTTCTCAATGCAGATGGCGAAAAGGGAAAGACGCGTTACCTGGATATACAGACGCATGTATATGGCAGAAAAATGACGGTGGATCTACTGGCGCAATTTTACCGGAGTTACTATATAGCGCCAAAGGGTATGGCTTCGCCGGTACGGGATAAATATTATAAACGGCCCGATCTGCGATCCCGTGTGCTGGGTGTTTCTGCATACCGGTTGCTGAATCCCGACCGGTTTTCGTTCCGGGCGGCAATGTTGCAGAATGAGCAGCAAAAGAAGTCGGCCGGATCTTTTTTACTGGGTGCTGAAATATACTATGGTGTCATCCAGTCCGATAGTTCAATGATCCCGGGGGTACTGCAGGCCGATTTCATCCAGCGTGATGTCCGCCGTCTTGGATTCATCAAGGCGGGCCCGGGTGCCGGTTACGCATATACCTGGGTTCCCGCGCGGTATTTTTACCTGACCGGATCACTGTGTGTTAGCCTGAGTGCAGATTTCAGCCAGCAGGAAGGAAGTGGGAGTAAGTTCAACAGCTTCCAGTTTAATAAGGGGTTTATCTACCGGGTAGCAGCGGGATATGACCGGGACAACTGGAATGTAAACCTGTCGCTGGTGGGCAACCAGATGACGGTAGGCGGTTCAGGTCACAACAACAAGTATGTGCTTACCGCGGGTAAGGTGATGCTTACCGTTGCTCATCGGATCAGGCCGGGGCGGGCGGTGTCGAAAAAATTACAGCCGGTAGATAAGGCGGTGGAAGATTTGAAGGGGCTGAAGCC